>PWHU01000049.1 GCA_003555395.1 Thermoplasmata archaeon | reverse complement strand
CAGCATCTGGCAAGGGTGGGGTTGTTCGCCCATTAAAAGGGGTCGTGAGCTGGGTTTAGACCGTCGTGAGCCAGGTTGGTTTCTTTTTAGTAGAGGTGCACTGGTGCCTGAAGGGAAGGGGCCCCCAGTACGAGAGGAACAGGGCTTCGTGGCCACTGGTTTACCAGCTGTCCGAGAGGGCACCGCTGGGTAGCTACGCCATAGGGGATAAAGGCTGAAAGCATCTAAGCCTGAAGTTCCCCCTGAAAAGAGGCACCTTCAAAGACTCCCGTAAAAGACGGGTTAGATAGAGCCGGGGTGTGAGTACGAAGCTTCGGCGACGTATTCAGCCCACGGTTACTAAACGTCTGGACTGTGGTTCAGCTATCAGTTTGGTCATCTGACAGGTCTGCGTGTGTATATTGCATCTTTTTTATATCCGCTTTTTTGTATGAGCTCAGCGTCTGTTCTGAGATGGTTGGAAATTTACTACTAGATGTTCAACTAGGGCTAATCGACTCAGTGAAAATCAGACGGCAAAAGATTTTCTATGATAGAAGATGGATTTTCATTGAAGTCCGGCCGGCGTTCGCGAGTCTAGGGCGAGATGAGATATGTAGCCCAGCAGGAAGAAATAAAGGATCCATATGATCAAACTGGGATCGCTGAGAAGTGTAAATAGAGTGATCATCCAGATCACGATCAATATGTAAAATAAGATCCTGCTGTGGGCAAATGCTCGATGATGTCTTGAAAAAGGTGGATCGAGTATATCGGGTAACGACCCGCCGAAGATCGATGAGAGTATCATTATGAAGAAAAGTTTTACCTCCATGGATAGTATGGAAGAGAGTGCTGAGAGCAAAGAAGGGTCCGGCGGGATGAAGAACAGCCTGCGAAGAAAATGCCATACAGCGTATCCCAAAATTGCGAAGATAACCGCTCCTAGCATGTGTGTTCTTTTGTTCATTTGGCTTAGGTATATACTCGTTATTTATAAGCTTATTTTAGGGGGAGGGTCAGCCGAAAGTGACGATGGAAAATATTATTTAGTGACCTGGATTATGAGCATGAGAGTTCCATGCAGAAAAACCATCGACCAGAAGAGGAAGGCTTCACCGTTACCCCTTGGGAAGTCGAGGGGGACATAGACTACGAGAAGTTGATAGAAGACTTCGGGACTGAAGATCTGAACCAGGACTTATTGGACAGGATCGAAAAAATGGTTGGTGATACCCACTTCATGCTGAGAAGGGGTATATTTTACTCTCATAGAGATCTAGACCGCATACTCGACGATCACGAAGAAGGAAAAAAATTCGCTCTTTACACAGGTAGAGGTCCTTCAGGGCACACTCATGTTGGACACCTGATGCCTTGGATATTCGCCAAGTGGATGCAGGATAAATTCGACGTCGACCTTTACTTTCAACTGACCGACGACGAAAAATTTCTTTTCAATTTCGATAGTGAGTTAGAAGACACTTATTCATACGCAATAGAGAACGCTAAAGATATAATCGCGTTAGGTTTCGACCCGGATAAGACTCACATCTTCATAGACACCGATTTTATCCACCAATTGTATCCTTTAGCTTTGAAAGTTGGTAAAAGGTTGAACTTCTCCAATGTGAAGGCGGTATTCGGTTTTGACAATTCTACAAACGTTGGTAGTATATTTTACACCGCGATACAATCGGCTCCCTGCTTCTTGCCTACCGAGCTTGAAGGAGAAGAAGTTCCCGTGTTGATTCCGTGCGGTATCGATCAAGATCCTCATTTTAGACTGACGAGAGATATAGCGGAAACTATAGGCTACACAAAACCCGCTCTACTTCACAACAAGCTCGCTCCATCTCTTGACGGCACGGGTAAGATGTCCGCCAGTCAGCCAAAGACTACCATATTCACGACCGATAAGCCGGAAGATGTTGATGAAAAGATAAACGAAGCCTTTACAGGCGGGAGGATATCCGCGGCTGAACAGAGGGAGAAAGGCGGAGATCCATCTATATGTGCCATACAAAATTACAGGTACTACATCTTCGAAAGCGATGACGAAAAAGTGGACAGTATAGCGGAAAGGTGTAGGAAGGGAGATATACTCTGCGGCGAGTGTAAACAGCTCTTGAAGGAGAACATCAACCGATTTCTGTCGGAACATCAGGAGCGTAGAGAGAAGGCTGAAAAAATGCTGGATGATTTTCTAGTAAAAGATTGTGAGCAAGAGTTCAGAAGTTAAGGTTTCCGGATTCCATCTGCTTTTTTATCTGCTTTCTCATCTTGCGGTTACCCGAGAATCCTTTGATAGCCTTTTTTGTTTTCTTGTAGTGAGATAACAGTTCTCTGATATCTTTCGGGCTCTTTCCACATCCTCGAGCTATCCTTCGGATGCGGTCACCCTTTATCTTCTTCGGGTTCTCCATCTCCTCTTCCGTCATACTGTCCATGATTATCCTGAAGTCGTCCAGCTTTGCCTGGGTGGACATTATCTCGTCTTCAGAGATACTGCTCGGACCCATGGGCAGCATATCCACTATCTTCTGAAGCGGTCCCACGCTTGTGAGCATCTCCATCTGTTCGTACATATCTTTCAGATCGAATTCGCCGGCCAGCATCTTTTTGGCGGTCTCCTCGGCCTTCTCTTCATCCACCGCTTCCTCCGCCTTCTCCAAAAGTTTTTCTATGTCTCCCATGCCCAGAAGCCTGGACGTGAAACCTGCGGGATCGAACTCTTCTAGGTCGCGGATCCTTTCTCCGGTACCTATGAAAGCTACAGGTGCGTCTGTTTCGGCGACCGCGCTTAAAGCCCCTCCACCTTTCGCCGAGCCGTCCATCTTGGTTATTATGGTTTTCGTTACACCTACGGCGTCGTGGAAAGCCTTGGCTTGAGGACCTGCCTGCTGACCTATGGAAGCGTCGACGGTGAGGATAACTTCATCCGGGTCTGCGATATTTTTGATCAGTTTGATCTCTTTTATCAGATCATCTTCGAGAGAGTGTCTACCAGCGGTGTCTATTATGACTATGTCATAGCTATCGAACTTGTTCATCCCTTCTCTTACAACTCTAGGAGCCTTTTCGGCTTCAGGATCGCCGTATACCGGTACTCCAGCATCTTCCGCCACCTGTTCCAACTGGTCATAAGCAGCGGGTCGATGCGTGTCTCCAGCTATCAGGGCGGTGTTGAGTCCTCTTTTCTGGAAGTAGGCCGCCAATTTTCCACAGGTTGTAGTTTTACCCATACCGTAGAGACCCACCATCATGATGACCTGTGGTTGGAGTTTCAACTCGGTTCCATCCCCCATTATATCGACGAACTCGTCGTGTATTATGCGGATAAGATGTTCTCTAGCGCTCGCCCCTCCTGAAGGTTTTTCCTCCAAAGCCCTATCCTTTATCTTTTGTGTGAGTTCAAGGGCTAATTGAACCTCGATGTCCGCCTCTATCATAGCTCTCTGTATATCTTTGGCTACCTCTTTGACCAGATCTTCATCAACATGGCTGGCTTTGGTGATCCTGTCGACGGCGCCTCGTAGTCCTTCTTTAAGGTTTTCAAGAGCCATGGATTATCGAATCGTTAGAATAGGTTATTAATACTTTTGGTTCTCAGCCTAGAGACCGTCCAACTCTTTTTTTATGGATTTGAGAAAATCTTTCTTCTCCAAGTGGATGATCTCATCGATCCTTTTTCCGTTCAAAAAAAGCCACTCCCATCCCCATGGTGATATAGAATATCGAAAGACGTGTTCTCTAGTGTCTATAGTATATATACAGTGATCGATCCGTGTATCATCCAACTCTTTGATCCATCTTTTGAATTTTAGTGCATTATGGATGCTGAAAGGACACCGATTGCTGAACGCTTGATCTATCGCCAACAAATTTTTCTCCGATAGATCTCTTGGTCGAAAGGAAGGTTCAAGCAGTTCCGGAACTTCCACATCTTCGTGAGGATACCATACCAGGCTGAGGTAACCGTCTTTTTCCACCTCTTGAAAACCCATGTCTTCCATCATATCCAGGGGAAAATGCGTGGGGTGATCCCACGCTAGAGCGGCCAAACCGGCAAAATCTTCCGATGTAGATTCTATAACTTTTTCCACCAAACTTCTTTCGGATCTAAGATGTTCTTCGTCGCTCATCGACGGTTTAACCCAGTGAAAGCACATCAGGGTCGCGGCTCCCAAGGCTTTGATGGGGAGAGGAGCTTTTTCTGTGGGCATGTATTCCACGAAACCTACAGGTTTTTTTCCTTCGTATTGAACAAAACCTTTCATCCCCTTCTCGATCAGGTTCTGACGCCAGGATAACGTTTTTT
>PWHU01000125.1 GCA_003555395.1 Thermoplasmata archaeon | reverse complement strand
TGAAAGAGTTTGAACACACAACAGAGCCAGAAAGATCAGAAGAATGGAGGAGACCAGAAGGGTATCCTGGGGAACTAGATGAAGATAAGGAATATATCAAAAGTGTTTTGAACAGTATAGAGAACGATGTGATAGACACTGAAAACGTACAGCGGGAACTCGATAAGCTATCATCCTATGAAAAACAGGGAGAATACGCTAAAGCATCGGACCTTTCTCTAGAGATCCTGTTAGATATTGAAGACCTGAAAAAGCTTCATGACCTTCTATCAGGTCTAGACGAGACAAGAAGAAGGATCTCGACGGACAAAGGATCGTTGGAACTGTCAAAAAGGGTCGAGGAGATCAAGAGAAAATGCAGAGAGGGCGAGTACTCTACGGCGGTGAAGATGGCAGAAAACCTAAGCGAAATACCGGAAAAGCATGACGAGAAAAAGTTGGAGCAGGAGTTCAAGAAAAAATTGATGAAAGTCCGTGGAAATCTTCGCATCGCTAGAGAGACCGGGTTGAGTATGAAAGGAGTAAAAGAAAATTTGAAAAGCGCTTTAGAGGCGGGAAAATCGGGAGATATGGAGGAAGGCCTAGAAATACTGAATCAAGGCTTGGCTAAACTCCAAAAGGTGCTTGTCTTTTCGTCTCTGCTCGAAGGAAGTAAAGACGAACTGAGAAAGATACGGAAGATGGGAGGAGAAACCACCGAAGTTAGTCGAAGACTTAAAAAGATAAAGATAAAAGCCGATAGAGGCGACTTGATAAAGGCCATAAAAGAGATCAATAACTTATTTAGAGAGTTGGAAGAAAAAAAGAAAGAACTTGAAGAAAGAGCCGATTAAAAATCAGCCCGAATGTACGCTTTCTCGGAAAACGTTCTCCGCCGCTTCTTTCAAAGCCTCTGAAAAAGTCGGATGTGGGTGTATCATATCAGCAAATTCTTCTGCGGTCATGCCTTTCTCTAAAGCTGCGGTCCCTTCCATTATCAGGTCCGTCGCTCCGGGGCACGCGAGATGTATGCCTACCAACTCGTTTCCGGGACCCGCTACCATTTTTGCCAGCCCCATCCTTTCTCCTGTAGAGGAACCTCTTCCAGTTCTCGAGATCGCGAACTTACCGATGTTGACTTCGCTGAACTCTTCTTTCGCCTCTTCTTCCGTCGATCCCACGCTGGCCAATTCGGGATGGGTGTATATACCCGCGGGTACTACAAAATCGCTGAAACCTTCTGTTTCTTTACCCAATATATCGTTAACTGCTATCTCCGCATGTTTGAATGCGGTGTGAGCTAACATACCCTTGCCTGTTACGTCACCTATGGCATAAAGATCGTCCACAGGTGTTCTCATCTTTTCATCCGCCTCTACCTCTCCCCTTTCTCCGATTATATCTAATGACTGGTCCAACGGCGGTGGAGTCGGCTTTCTGCCTACAGAAGCGAGGACCTTATCTACTTCCACTTCCTTCTCCGCATCTCCCTCTATCTTTACTTTCATATTTTCCGCTCCTTCTTCTACTTCCACTACCTTAGAACCTGTGTGAACCTTTATCCGCTTCCTCTTCATCATCTTTTCCGCCACACCGCTTAGATCCTTATCCATAGTGGGTAACAATCTGTCTTCTAATTCGACTATGATTATATCGGTACCTAACGCCGAGAAGATGGATGCCATCTCTAGCCCGATGTAGCCTCCACCTATGATCAACATGGATTTCGGGTTCTCTTCAAGGCTCAAAGCCCCTCTGCTGGATAGTATGTTCTCTTCGTCAAATTCTATCCCTGGAAGAGAAATCGGTTCCGAACCGGTAGCGATTATAGTTTTGTCGGAGTCGATTGTTTTTGTGCCTCCCTCATCTAATTCCACTTTTACCTTTTCCGGGCCGATCACCTCTGCGGTGCCCTCAATCACCTCTACATCGTTTTTGTCTAACAGACCTTTTACGGCCTTTCTTGAGATCTTGACGGCCCTTTCCTTTTTACTCATAACTTTTTTGAAATCGACATCTTTGAGTTCAACATCGATACCGTCTCTTCGCGCGCCTTCAATGGTCTCTATCTTCTCAGCGGTAGAGAGCAGTGCTTTTGACGGTATGCATCCATGATTGGTACAAACACCTCCAACGGTTTCGTTTTCGATCATGCGAACGTTCAATCCGTTTTTCGCTCCCAAAACCGCTGCTACATAACCGCCAGGGCCGCTACCGATGATCGTCAAAGTTTTACTCATATTATCTCTTCGCCCTAAGGAGAAAATACATATATAAAAATTGGCTCTAGTTCTATTATAAAAATCTATTCTATCCATAAATATTAATAAGAGTTTGTTAATTATGGTTCGGACGAAAAGTCATATGAGGAGATGAACTATGGAATCATTAGTAGATGAAGCTCTTTCCGAGAAGGATAAAGAAGCGGCACAAAAAGGATATAAAGATGCGGAAACGGACGAAGAATTGAGAGATGTTCTGGAATCCCTTAGAACAAAGATCTACATCGTGGGTTTAGGTGGTGCTGGTTGCAACACTATAGATCGGGTATCAGAGGAAGGAATACACGGCGCTCAACTTATTGCGGGCAACACCGATGCTCAGGACCTTCTGACCATCCGGGCTAACAGAAAAGTTCTCATGGGAAGAAACTTGACCAAAGGCCTAGGAGCCGGTGCAAAACCCGAGGTCGGAGAGAAGGCGGCCCAGGAATCCAAGGAAAAGTACGAAGAACTGCTTTCCGACGGGGATATAGTATTCCTCACCTGCGGACTCGGCGGCGGAACCGGTACAGGATCCGTCGAAACTGTAGCAAGAATCGCTAAAGATGCCGGCGCCCTGACCATAGCGGTCCTGACACAACCTTTCAGTGCAGAAGGGAAATCAAGGATGAAAAATGCAAGATGGGGTATGAAACGTATCCGCAACGTAGCCGACACGGTGATCTTGATACCGAACGACAAGCTTTTAGAACTTGTTCCCAGACTGCCTTTAAAGCAGGCCTTCAAAGTAGCGGATGAAGTACTGATGAAATCCATCAAAGGCATGACGGAGATAATAACCAAGCCTGGTCTGGTGAACCTCGATTATAACGACCTGAGGACAATTATGGAAGGTGCAGGCGAAGCCATGATAGGCATGGGTGAATCCGATGCAGGTGGAGATAAAAGAGCCCTTGAAGCCATCGAAGGCGCGATAAACTCGCCACTTTTAGATGTGGATATATCTGGAGCCTCCGGCGTATTGATCAACGTGACCGGATCTCAAGATATGAGCGTTCACGAAGCCGAGATGGTGGCCGAAGAGGTCGAAAAGAAGGCGGGTGAAGGCGCAAACATAATTTGGGGCTGCAGCGTCGATCCAACTCTAGAGGACAAATTGAAGGTGATGATAGTAGCTACCGGTGTAAAATCGAAACAGATAATCAGCACTCCTGAAGAGATGAGGAAAGAAGGGATAAAAGAGGTCAGTTAAGTCAGTTAAACGAGCAGCATTGGAAAGTGGGAAAAACGATCGGGACCACAATAAAGTGGTTCTACCAGTCTTCAGTCAGCTTTCGGCTTTCTCTAGCACCTATCATATCATACACTAATCGAGCCGATAGATTGGACGTTATACCCGAGCTATCATATTTTGGGCACACTTCCACCACATCCATCCCTACAATATACGGAGTAAGCTCATAGATCAACTCTTTTACAGTCCTCGGTTCAAGGCCGAAAGGCTCCGGATTTCCCACACCAGGAGCGTAAGCGGGATCCACCACATCCATGTCGATGGACAGATATGTTGGGCGGCTGATCTTTTTTAGTTCTTCTTTCAGTAGTGGTCTACCTTCCTTTTCATCGCTAGAGTCTTCTTCTATCTCTTTAGATGTTAAAATAGTAGGGCTGACTTCGTCAGGATAATTTTTCGCCGCCGATCGTACCCCGTAAACCAGAGTTTTTTCAAGACCTACGGATTCAGAAATCCTTTTTGTAACCGTGGCATGGCTGTGCTTTAAACCTTCGTACTCGTCTCTAAAATCCAGATGTGCATCTAGTATCAAAACGTCTAGGTCGTCATATTCTTCTTTCAAAGCCGAAACAACTACGGGAGAGATCGAGTGTTCACCGCCTATCAGGATAGGAAATACTTCATGATCTACCATTTTTTTTACTTCTTTTCTCAACTCTTTCTCCAACACTGAAAAATCTTCTATTGAAGTTATATTACCTTGATCATGTAATGCTATATCATTTAAAGAAACATCGTATTCTAAAAGGTACGGTTCGAAGCAGTAAGATGCTCTTCTTATACTATCGGGAGCTTTCGCACTGCCCAAACGGAAGGAAGATGTTCTGTCATATGGAACACCTAGTAAAGAATATCTGGAATTAGCGAAATCGGAGCTACAGCCCGCAAACTCGAGTTTTGAGTTCATCTACTAAGATATACTATATCCTTTTAGTAGTTGGTTATCTTTTTCCGGCCCATGGTTTCAAGGTATCTGATCTCTTGACCCTGATCCAACTCTTCGTAGATCTCTTCGTCGATATCGAGTTGGAAAGTCTGGTAGCTGTCCATATCCATTATGTTGACTTCACCGTTGGCTTTGTTGACGACCTGTCCTTTTCTCCTGTCGATTATCGGAGTTCTGACCTTAGCGCTCACTGGGTTCAACATGTTGTGCTTCTTTCCGTCGAATATGCCTACAGCGTCTATCCGTGCTTTAGATTCACCGTGTTTTCCTGGTTTTGAAGTATCTATGCTCTTGATCTTACACGGTTCGTCATCTATGATGACATAGTGATTTTCCTTGAGGTTTCGGACCTCTTCTTGTTCCCATTCCATGGTATCAGAACCCGATAATGCCTTTTGGATTAAAAATATTACGTTCAAAAAAGGGAAAAAAGGGTTTTAGATCTTTCCCGTTTCTTCTGCTAAACTTTCCATCCTATCAACGGTTTCTCTTATCACCGATAGGCCGCGCTGCCAGAAATCCGGGTCGGTTATATCCACGCCTATCTGTGCAAGAAGGTCTTTGGGATCTTCAGACCCTCCAGCCTTCAAAAGATCGAGGTATTGTGGTACGAATTCCTCGCCCTTTTCCCTGTATATATCATACAGAGCGAGGACAAGTAATTCGCCGAATGCATAGGCGTAACAGTAGAATGGATAGTGTACAAAATGCAGTACGTAACTCCACCACCATCCGTATTCGTCTCTCAGTTCTATCGAATCGTGGAATTCCATTTGGTTAGCCTCTATCCAAAGTTCATTGATCTCCTCGCTTTTGAGTTCGCCTTTCTCGCGTCTAGCTTCATGCAGCATCTGTTCGAATCGGGTCATTATCACTTGTCGGAAGACGGTAGCAAAGTCCTTCTGAAGTTTATCACCTATCAATCTTAACTCAGTCTCGGCGTCCTCGACTTCCTCTAGAAGTTTTTCGAAGAGTATGGTCTCGCCGAACACACTAGCCATCTCAGCGGTGGTTAAAGGCGTGCTTTGTTGGAGAGCTCCCTGCTCCCTAGCCAAGTATTGGTGGACGCCATGTCCGAGTTCGTGGGCCATGGTCATGGTATCTCTCGGCTTATCCGTAAAATTAAGGAGTATGTAAGGATGTACCGAAGGTACTGTACTCGCACTGAACGCTCCACCTCTTTTACCTTCTTTTAACTCGGCGTCTATCCAGCCGTTTTCAAAGAATTTTTCAGCCACCTCTTTCATCTCCGGGGAGAAGGCTTCATAGGCTTCTAATACCTTCTCTTTGCTCTCATGGTAATCTGTTTCAGGCACGCTGCCTGGTAGAGGGCTGTACCTGTCATAATCATATAATGTATCGTGACCGACGATCTTCTTCTTCATCCTGTAGAATTTTTTTACTATGTCCGTGTTCTCTTCAACGGCTTCCATCAGCGCATCTACAGTCTCTCTATCTACTCTATTGTCTAAATTTCTTGGAGTCATGGGATCGGGATAATCTCTGAATTTACAGATGGTTGAATGGTTCTGGACTATGTTGTTGTAGATGAAATTCAGAAGTTTGTTTTCATCCTTCAAAGCTTCAGTCACAGCATCGGCGGCCGCCTTCCTTTTATCTCTATCCTTTTCGTATAGGACAGATAGAGCTTGATCAAGGACCATCTCGTAAGATTCCCCTTCATGTTCGAATTCAACGGTTATTCTCCCTATGGTCTGGTCGAAGAGTCTCTTGAATGCCTCTCGGCCCGTAGTCTGTAGAGATTCAATTATCTGTTCCTCGCTCTCGGAGAGCATATAAGGCGTATATCTTCTCCAATGTTTCAGGTAGCTTTCATAGTGATCCAATTCTTCCGACTCTAGATATTTTTCCACTTCCTCATCCGATAAACTCTGCCATTCCAGCTCTAGAAAGATGAGTTTGTTTTTCGTCTCGCTCCCGATCTCTTCCGCTTTTTGTAGGAGGGCGCCTCGATCCGGGTCTTGTGTGTCTACTGAATGATACAAACTTGCGAATGACCTTATCTTGCCAAAAAGCTCGTATATGTCTTCGTACTCCTCTATAACTTTTTTTAGTTCTTCGGGTTCTAATTCAGATTTTTCTATCTCGCCCTTGTACTTTTCTCTGAATTCCTCGGCTCTCTGGATCAGTTCGTCCATATCATCTTTTAGATCCGTATCTTCATGTCCTTCATAAAGATCGGTGAGGTCCCATTCGATCCCGTCCGCGCTCGTAGATTGACCATTAGACATAGTATCTCACGGAAAGGGATTATACGGGGTAGAAATTAAACTTTTCTCGGAAAATCGGAAAGAACGGAAAAGAATGGGCCGAGGCGGATTTGAACCGCCGATCTTCGCCTTTCTGACCGTATTTACTACGGTTGTAAGGGCGACGTCATGACCCCTAGACCACCGGCCCTTGAAGGATCGGTAACGAGTGAACGGGTCCCCTACGGGGAATCAAAAGGAAGTGATATCTTTATTTAATCCTTTTGCCGGTCTTTTTTCTCTTTTTCTAGAAACCTTACAAAAAGGTCTTTATAGCACTCTTTAATAGCCTTACGGTGCTTTTAGATATGATCGAAATACGTTTTCACGGCCGAGGTGGACAGGGGTCGGTCATAGCCTCCGAACTGCTAGCCCGAGCCGCGTTCGCCGAAGAAAAAGATGTACAATCATTCCCTATGTATGGAGTGGAAAGAAGAGGTGCACCCGTGACCGCTTTTACCAGGATCGACGAGAACGTCGTTAGAGATAAGTCCAAGATACATACACCGGATATTGTGATAGTGCTGGATATGGCACTTTTGGACTCGGTGGATGTTACTGAAGGGCTTAAACCCGACGGAAAAATCATACTCAATACAGGAAAACCTCCTGAAGAGGTCGACCTTGGAGTGGATAATCCGAAATATACCGTCGACGCTAGCGAGATAGCGGTCAAACATGGGTTGGGTTCGAAGGTTGCTCCCATCGTCAATACCGCCATCCTAGGTGCGGTGGTTAAAGCTACAGGGATCGTAGATATAGAGACACTGGTTGATGTGATAAAAGAACACGCTCCAGCAAAAAAAGAAGAAAATGCAAAAGCCGCTGAAGAGGCTTACGAAAAAGTGAGAGGTGAAAAGGATGAGTGAAGAAGAAGATGTTTTTAGGATCGTGATAGACCCTAAAGATCATAGAGATCTGCCTAGAACAGTTATAACCGACTGCCCTTCAGACCTGATGAATAAAACCGGCAGCTGGAGAACACTCAGACCAATTGTGGATAAAGACAAATGTATAAAGTGTGGAATATGCTGGAAGTTCTGCCCCGACGTTTCTATACATGTTAAAGAAGAAGGTGCCGAGGTAGACTATGACTTTTGTAAAGGATGTGGGATATGTGCTAAAGAGTGTCCCGTAGACGCTATCGAAATGAAAAAGGAGGAAGACTATGTCTGAGATGAAGATCGTTTCCGGTAACTATGCAGCTGCATACGGATCTAAACTTTCAAGAGCCGAAGTGGTTGCCGCCTACCCCATAACACCTCAAACCGAGGTGGTAGAAAAGATAGCCCAGTTGGTAGCGGAAGGAGAGATGGACGCTGAATTCATCAAGGTGGAGAGTGAGCATTCGGCGATGGCAGCAAGTATAGCTGCCTCTAACGCCGGTGCGAGAGCTTTCACGGCTACCTCCGCTCACGGACTAGCACTGATGCACGAACTTTTGATGTGGGCTTCTGGAGCTAGACTTCCGGTCGTTATGACCAATATCAACAGAGCCATGGGACCTCCGTGGAGTGTCTGGGCTGACCATCACGACACATTAGCTCAAAAGGGAACAGGACAGTTACAGTTCTTCTGTGAAAACAACCAAGAAGTTCTAGACAGCGTGATAATGGCTTACAAGATATGCGAGGATGAAGAGATAATGCTTCCTGCCATGATAGTTGAAGATGCTTTCATTCTCAGTCACACCAAAGAACCTGTTGAGATCTACGATCAGGAATTGGTGGACGATTTCTTACCATCATACGACCCAGATTATAAACTGGACGTAGACCAGCCTTTGGGCTTCGGTTCTCTAGGCATGCCGGATTGGTACATGGATTTCAGATATAAGATATTCGAGGCCATGGAAAAAGTACCTGAAAAAGTTGAAGAGGTTAACCAGGAATTCAAAGAAGTCTTCGGCAGAGACCCCGGTGGATTGATCGAAGAGTACAAAACCGACGGCGTAGATGTCTTGATAGTGACCATGGGCTCTATATCGAGTACTTCAAAGGATGTGATCGACGAACTGCGAGAAGAAGGACACAATATAGGTCTAGCTAGACTACGAACGTTCAGACCGTTCCCTGTGGAGAAATTCAGAGAATTGATAAAAGGCGTGAATGTTGTTGGCGTACTCGATAGAAATTACACCTTCGGCCATGGAGGAGATGCGGCTAGAGAGATCAAAGACGCCATATACGGTCACCACGAACCGATAGTGAAGGATTACATCGTCGGACTCGGTGGAAGAGACCTTACGCCTAAAATACTCAAGAATATCATGGAAGATGCCATCGCTTTGCAGGATAAGGGTTTAGATAAGGAGATAGAATGGGTAGACCTTAAAGTTAATCAAAAAAGATGGAGGCGATAATTATGGCAGATATACCCGAAAAGGAGCTTATGAGGAAAGGAACTACTGCTTGCCCAGGATGTGGTGCAGCACACGCTATGAGATACGTGCTCAAAGCGGTGGGTGAAGAGTCGATAATCAACATCCCAGCGTGCTGTTGGGCTGTTATCCCTGGAGTTTATCCTTCGAGAAATCTCGATATACCGCTTTTGTACACCGCCTTCGAAACAACTGGTGCTTCTTCCTCCGGAGTGAGGGCTGCACTGAACGCTAAAGACGTAGATCCAAGAGAGGTAACAGTGGTAGGTTTCGCAGGCGACGGCGGAACCGCAGATATAGGGATACAAGCATTCTCCGGCTGTGTGGAGAGAGGGACAGACACCATACAGATAATGTACGATAACGAGGCTTACATGAATACCGGTATCCAGAGGAGTGGTGAAACACCCTACGGGGCTTGGACCACTACAACACCTGTAGGCAGTGAAAAAGAGTGGAAGAAACAACCAAAGAAGAACATGATGGAGATCGCAAATGCCCACGGCATCCCATATGCGGCTACAGTCAGTGTAGGCCATCCTGAACTTATGATAGAGAAGATAAAGAAAGCAAAGGAGATACCCGGGCCTAAATTCATACACATCTACGCTCCATGCCCGACCGGTTGGAGATCTGACCCGTCCAATACCATAGAACTCTGTAAATTGGCTGTAGATAGTTGTGTATTCCCTCTCTACGAGATAGAGAACGGCGAATACAACATATACAAGAAACCTAAAGATAAGGTGCCGGTCAAGGAGTACCTTAAACTCCAGGGCAGATTTAGACACCTCCCGGGGGAGGAAGTCGAGAAGATACAAAAAAATGTTGATAGAGAATGGGAGCTCCTCCTTGAGAAGGAGAAGTTCACCAAAAGAGAGAACGAGGAATAAAATCAAACATATCAGAAGGTGAACAGATGAAAGAACTTTTAGAAGACGAGTCCGGAAAGAAAATACTGCTTTTAGGTAACGAAGCCATAGTTCGAGGAGCGTTGGAAGCGGGCATAGGACACGGCTCCACTTATCCTGGAACGCCCTCTTCTGAAATAGGCAACACTTTTGAGAAGATAGCCAAAGAGTATGGGATGTACTTTGAATACTCGGCCAATGAAAAAGTAGCCATGGAGACCGCTGCGGCAGCCGCGGCATCAGGAGTCAGATCGATGGCATGGATGAAACACGTAGGAGTCAACGTTGCCAGCGACGCTTTGATGACCCTCATGTATTCAGGAGTCAGAGCGGGCATGGTGATAGTCGCCGCAGGAGACCCTTCTATGCACTCCAGCCAGAACGAACAGGATACTCGTTTTTATTCCCAACTAGGAAACATCCCGATGCTTGAGCCTACAACGCCTCAAGAGGCAAAAGAGATGGTCAAGTACGGGTTCGAGCTCTCAGAAGAGTTGGAACTGCCAGTCCTTATCCGAACCACTACTAGAGTCAACCACGCTAGAGGCGTAGTTACCTTCGACGATCTACAGGAGGCGGATGGAGACGGACATTTTGAAAAGGACCCCGCTAGGTTCGTAGCGGTACCTCAGAACTCAGTTAGGAACCATCCTAAATTATTGGAACGTATGGAAAGAGCCGAAAAAATAACTGAGAAATCGGAATACACATATTCGATAGGAGTTGAAAACCCTGAGCTTCACGTGATCTCTTCGGGAGCGGGTTTCAACTACATCAGAGAAGCGAAAGAAGAGTTCGACCTACCCATATCTATTCTAAAATTGGGTATGACAAATCCTCTCCCTATAGATACGGTGAAGGATTTCATCGAGGATGCAGAACGTCTTCTTGTCGTTGAAGAACTAGAGCCCTTCCTCGAAGAGAAGGTTAAGGCTTTAGCTAAAGAGGTGAATCCTTCTCTCGACGTCTACGGAAAGAAGAGCGGACATTTTTCAAGGCTTTATGAGTACAATCCAGACAGGATCAAAGATGCGCTTTCCGATCTTATGGAATTCGAAAGAAAAGAAGAACCACTGGAGACCGAGGAACACGATCTTCCTATAAGACCTCCTTCACTATGCCCCGGCTGTCCACACAGAGCTACATATTATGCGGTCAAAAAAGCCCTCGGCGATCGTGAAGGTGTTTTTTCAAGTGACATAGGATGTTATACCCTCGGTGTTCAGGACCCCCTGAACACAGCTGATTACTTATTGTGTATGGGCTCCAGCGTCGGAGCCGCAGGAGGTTTTTCTAAAAACACTGACCAGCAGGTCTTCGCATTCCTTGGAGATTCGACTTTCTTCCACTCCGGTCTTCCCGCTTTGGTGAGCGGTGTCTACAACCAGCACGACTTCGTTTACGTCATAATGGATAATAGAACTACAGCGATGACTGGACATCAACCCCATCCGGGGACTGGAAAGACGGGTATGGGCGATCCCGCTCCTATGTTATCGATAGAAGATTTGGCAAGAGGAGCAGGGGTAGAGTTCGTGGAAACCATCGATCCCTATGATATAGAAAAGACCATAGAAGTCTTCGAAAGGGCCATAGAACACGACGGCATATCCGTAGTCATTCCAAAACATCCCTGCGCACTGATAGAGCAGAGAGAAGTCAGATGGGAGCCTTATCAAATCGACCAGGAAGAATGCAAACAGTGCCATATATGCACGGATAGATTCGGATGCATAGCACTGGTTCGAGAAGGTGACGAAGTGATGATAAACGAGACGCTCTGCGTGGGATGCGGTCAATGCGCCCAAGTGTGTCCTTTCGATGCCATAAAACAGGAGGGGAAATGATGAAAAGAGTGAACTTAGAGATAGTCGGTGTAGGCGGTCAAGGTATTTTAACCTCATCTCAAGTGATAGGTGGAGCTGCCCTCAAGAAGGGCCTAGATGTCTACATGAGTGAAGTTCACGGCATGGCCCAAAGAGGCGGTGTTGTCGTTACTACGGTCAAGATAGGCGAAGAGGTATACAGCCCTTTGATAGGTAAAGGTGAAGCCGACGTAGTCCTGGGTTTCGAACCCGTGGAGACTTACAGGGCCATAGAACAGGCCTCGAAGAAAACTTGGGTCGTCACAAACACCACACCCATAGTACCGTTCACTGTTTCCGTAGGCGATGAAAAATATCCTAGTATAGAACATGAGATAATCCCTTCGCTGCAGAAGGCAACAGACAAACTCGTAACACTCGACGCTGAGGCACTAGCTAAAGAAGCCGGAGCGGCCATAACTCAAAACATAGTCATGATAGGTGCACTGACCGCTACGGACGTGCTGCCGTTGAACGAGAGCGAGATTAAAAGATCCATCGAAGATAACGTACCGAAAAAGTTCGTAGATATGAACATAAAAGCCTTCGACAAAGGATACCAGCGAACTAAAGATATCATGGATCAGTTGTAGGACCTTATCATCATAAACGGATCATGGCGTAATCTTTATTAGGATTATCCCTATCATTTTCAACCATGAAAGCCGTGATACTGTCTGGTGGATTCGGGACTAGGATGCGACCTCTAACTTACACTACACCCAAGCCTTTACTGCCCCTGCTGAACAAACCGCTTGTGATGCACGTGATCGATTCTTTGCCGGAAGAAGTCGATGAAGTTGTTCTCGCTGCTAACTACAAGATAGATCTACTGAGAGATTTTTTTGACGAAGTGGAGACCGATAAAAACGTCCACGTGGTCGACGAACCGGAGCCGAGAGGTACCGGTGGAGCGGTAAAGAACATCGAAGAGTATCTAGACGAGACTTTCTTTGTGATAAATGCGGATATAATCTCGAGCATAGACCTAGAAGCTTATCTAGATTTTTTCCGTTCGAAAGGAGGTATCGGCGCCATATCCGCGTGGAGAGTAGAAGATCCCTCAGAATTCGGTATAATGGAGACGGACGATAACCATCGGATCAAACGTTTTCAGGAAAAACCGGGGCCCGGGGAAGCCTTTTCAAATCTTGTCAACGCGGGTCACTACATACTCGAACCAGAAGTTTTGGATCGGATTCCTTCCGACCGTAAAGTATCGATGGAGGACGAGATATTTCCCCGATTGTTAGACGACGGACTCTACGGCTATAGATTCAAAGGTTATTGGGTGGACTGCGGAAGACCTTCCAGTCTCTTCAAAGCCCACCGAACTCTTCTTGATGAGAAGGGAAAAAAGACTCTCATCGGCGACAGAAGCGTAGTGGATACGGAATTGGGCGACTACGTTACCGTAGGGATGGACTGTACTCTAGAAGGATGTGATGTATCAAACTCTATGCTATTCGACGGTGTGGAGATATCCAAAGGCTCAACGGTTGAAAACAGTATCTTGGGATATGACGTCGTTGTGGAAGAGAACGTTACGATAAAAGACTCGATAATCTCGGATGAACTATACATCGAGAGTGGAGAAAAAATAATAGGCGAGAAGTTAGAACCATCGGAGGTGGAGGATGACTGAACTTTTCGGAACCAACGGCGTGAGAGGCATAGTCAACGAAGATATGGATGCTGAACTTGCACTTAGGTTAGGAAAAGCTATCGGTTCCTGGGTCGGTAAAAATCGGACCGTCGCTATCGGCACCGACACCAGGATATCCAATCAGATGATCAAGAATGCAGTTTCTTCGGGTCTGATGGCCACGGGATGTGACGTTATAGACCTGGGTGAAGTTCCTACTCCTGCTATACAATTTTATACTAAGATCGAGGAAGATGTAGATCTTGGCATCGCGATAACCGCTTCGCACAATCCGCCGGAGTTCAACGGTATCAAGTGTATAAGCGGCGATGGCACGGAACTCGTGAAGTGGATGGAAGAGGAGATAGAAGAGATCTACTTTTCGGAAGATTTCAACCTTGTGGATTGGAGTGAGGTAGGTGTAAGAAAAACTGATGATCCTTTAGAGATGTACAAAGAGGCCATAAAAAATAAAGTGGATACGAAGCTGATACAAGAGGCGGAACCCAAGGTCATATTAGACTGTGCCAACGGAGCGGGATGTTATCTTACGCCGTATTTACTCAAAGAATTGGGTTGTCGGGTCATCACCTTGAACGCTCAGCCAGATGGATCTTTTCCCGGACACAACAGTGAACCGGTGAAAGAAAATCTTCAAGATCTTATCGACCTGACTAAAGAAACCGGGGCTGACCTAGGCATAGCTCACGACGGTGACGCTGACAGGACCATTTTCATCGACGAGGAAGGTAACTATGTCCATGGTGACAAAACTTTGACCCTTGTGGCGAAAAAGTTGGTAAAAGAGAACCGGGGCGGCATAGTGGTCACTCCAGTCTCTTCTTCGAGCAGTGTCGCCGATGTTGTTGAAGAATATGGTGGAAAGCTCATCTACACTGCCGTAGGTTCACCGATCGTGGCAAAACGTATGAAGGACGAGAACGCTATATTCGGTGGAGAAGAGAACGGTGGACTGATCTTTGCGGATCATCAGCACTGTAGAGATGCGGCCATGACTGCGGCCCAGATAGTCGAGATCATATCAAGAGAAGGAACGTTATCAGAATTGATAGCGGAACTTCCGAGTTATGTATTGAAAAAAAGAGGAGTCAAATGTCCCGAAGAATTGAAGAATCCGCTTTTGAAAGAGTTGAAAAAAGAGTACAGAGATGAAGAGTATGACGATACAGACGGACTGAAGATATACTATGATGACGGTTGGGTCCTCATACGTCCGTCCGGTACTGAGCCTAAGTACAGGGTTTACTGCGAGGGAAAAGATGAAAAGACTGCTGAAAAGATGGTTTCGGAACATCAGGAGAAGGTCCGTGAGATCATTGAACAGATAGTCTAGAGCTTGATCTATGTATGACGTTTTTTCAGATCGTGTCGAAAATTATATATACTTGGCAATGCCTATTTATTGTGTCGGACGAATCGTCCGACGTATTTCCGATGGGATAGGATGCGCCTAACAAAGAGAAAGGAAGATCCTGCAACTAGGAAGTTAGAAGATGAGGGGTTATTGAGACTGAGTTCACAAAAAAAGAGCCGTGTAAATACACAGAAGATAAAAGAGTTCGGCCAGATAACTTACGATTTTTGGAGCGGTGTCAAATATATCGTAATACTATCGGCTCTGCTTTGGTGGATACCGCTCTTTGGACCGATAATAGCGGGCTACGTAGGAGGTAGAAGGACCGGCGGGCCGAAAAAAGGGTTGATCGCCTCGATCGTTTCCTTAGGTATAATCGGTGTAGTTTATTACGTGCTAGTTCAAGGATACTTACCGGTCACCTTAGAGATGATCCTGAGTTATCCTGCCGCTGTCGTCTCGGCCGCTGAAGCACATTCCTTTTTCGGTCCCTACTTTGAATTCATCAAACTCTATTGGAGCACCTTCTTCGCAAGGGTAATGGCCGGCGTGCCTTTTGGCACCAACAGCTACGTACTGACCGTGATATTCGCATACATAGGAGGTATCATCTCCCTCGAGAAGAGGAAAGAATACACCGACGGTATAAGATGGTCTAGTCGTGATGAAAGTGAAAAGACCATCCGAGTGAAGCATCCTAAACGTTCTGCAGCGATTCCTGAAAGAGCGTCTTATACCTCAAGAAGAAGGCTTGAAGACCTGAAACCTATAAAGTTGGAGAGAGGCGGTAAGAGCATTAAAAACCGAGGGAATTCTAAAAGTGATTTGAGAAAACAACTGTCAGACAAAAATATGAAAAGTGGAGATAAAGCAGAGCGTGGCTTCCAAGATGAAAAACCCATGGAAAAAGTGTCTATACAACACCATTCTAGGAGTAACGGAGACGATTGGGAGCTATTGTAGGAACGTATCAAAGTAAAAAGCTCATATCCGAAGAACAAATTTTAATAAAATAAACTATTCTATCCAAATAGATGAGTCCCAAATCCCGTAAAAATAGTGTCAATGATTCGCAAGGATTCGTGGATAGAGACGAGACATTGATGGAATTAGATCATTATAGAGAGTTAGTAGTATCGGGTGAAGGGATGTGTGTTTTTCTTAAAGGTGAAACTGGGGTGGGAAAAACCTGCGTAGCAGAAGAATTCCTAAAGTACTGTAACAAGAACGGTTTCGAGGTTCTTAGGAGCCGTTGTCTTTACTATGAAAGTACAGAACCCTATCTGCCTTTTTACGAAGCTTTAGACCAATACATAGGAGAGGAAAAAGAGGAGGTTGAAGAAGAAGCCATGGGACCGGGTTTCATAGGACAGGCCACTCCCTCAAGTTCTTCCGACGCAACACCCATGAGCTTTATAGTAGGTGAAGAGGATGATGAAAATGAAGTCCATAAAGATACATCACTCTCAGACCAGCAGGACATGATGTTCAACAGGATAACCGATCTTTTGGTGGATATATCTAAAGATCGACCAGTGGTTTTCTTCATGGACGACCTCCAGTGGATCGACGACTCGTCAGCTCAACTGCTTCATCACCTAGCTAGGAACATATCCAACGAGCGCATATTTTTACTGGGCGCTTACAGACCCGAGGAGCTGCTTCACGAAGAAGAAAGACCTCCTCTTAAAGATACGTTGGACAGGATGAAAGAAGAGAAGATACTCGATATCATCAATATCTCAAGATTGGACCAGCGCTCGGTTTCACAGCTCGTAAAAAATTACCTGCAGCGTGAAGACCTACCTGAAGAATTCACCTGGACTTTGTATCGTGAAAGTGAAGGCAATCCCTTTTACGTGATAGAGATTTTGAACTCGATGATGCAGGACGGCGTTATAGACCCACACTCTTTCAAATGGGACCCGCACGAAGAACTGTCCGACATAACGATCCCCACTTCCATCAAAGATATAACCAGCAGGAAGATAGAAGATCTGAGTAAAGAGGAAAAGAAGGTATTGATGTTCGCCTCACTGCTGGGTACCGAGTTCAACTTTCAGATATTGGAAGAAGTCGTGGACATGGACGTCATACAGCTTCTCGACTTGATAGACAGTTTGAAGGACCAGGGCTTGATAGAGGAAGTGGGAGAGGATGAAGAAGAACTCTACAGATTCCACCATCTTCAAACCAAGACCGTATTGTATGAAGAGATGGGGCGAAGCAGAAAAAGAGTCTCTCATAGGAAGATAGGCGAGATATTGGAAAGGATATATGAAGACGAGTTGGAGGAGCACTATTTTGAGCTTAGCAGACACTTCTTCGAAGGAAAGGATTACAAAAAGGCCTACGACTATTCCAAAAAAGCGGGAGAAAGGGCTCTTCAAGGGCTGGATTTCTCTACCGCCTTAGATCATTTTCAAAGGGCTTTAAAATCTGTTCGTAAGGGTAAGAAGATCGACGATCCTGACGAAAAAGGTTTTGAGCTTTTGAAGCGTATAGGCAGCCTTTACTTCGATATCAGCGATTTTGAATCGGCCAAGAAGATATATAACGAGATGATCAGGAGAGGTAGAAAAACAGGAGATAAAAGGATCGAAGGAAGAGGATTGATGAGGCTGGGACACATCTATAAAAATATGAACCAATCTGAAAAGGGAGAAGGATACCTAGAACAGGCTTTAGAAATATGCAAAGATTTAGATGATCTGGAGGGCATAGCACAGTGCAACAGAGGACTAGGCTATTTAAGGGGAAGAGAGGGCGAATTCGATGATGCGGAGAGATATTATCAAGAAGGTGTAGAAAAAGCCAAAGAGGCTGATAGCGATAAAGAACTGGCTCTCAGCTATCTAAATCTTGCCATCGTTTACGGTCAGAAAGGCGAACATGACAAATCGATAGAGTATTTTAAAAAGAGCCTGCCGCCTTTAAAAGCAAGAAACTCGTACCGCCAGTTGGCTAGAGCGCATAACAATATAGGCGATCAGTACATGAAAAAAGGAGAGATGGACGAAGCTATAAAATACTTCGAGAAATGTATAGAGTACGCAGATAGGATAGGCAACAAAAGGTTCCAAGGTTGGGGTTCTTTCAATGCCGCTGAAGCTTATACACGAAAAG
>PWHU01000181.1 GCA_003555395.1 Thermoplasmata archaeon | reverse complement strand
CGAGCTTCATCTGTTGAGATATCAGGAACGGTCCAGGAATAGCTGCCGGTGTCTTCTAATCCACGGGCAATATGATCCCATGATCCGCCGCCGTCGATGCTGTACTCAAGCTCGATTTCAGTCAGCGGTGCGTCTCCCTTTGTTGTTTCCCAGGTTATTTCCTCTTCATCTCCGGCATACCAGGTCTCGCTCCCTTGTGGCCTGGTGATCACGATCGAGGGTTCTTCTGGATCCGTTACAGTGACGGACTTCGATTCAGTAACTGCGTAGACGCCGTCCACGGTGGTAGCTTCCAAGCTCACTTCGTATGTGCCTGGGCTGTCATATTTATGTGGATCTGCGGTACCGTTGAAGTTTTCTTCACCTTCACTCTCAGAATAGCTCTCACCATCGCCAAAATCCCATCTGTATTTAGAGATAGTACAGTCGCCGGGCCAGGAGCTCATCTCATTTCCGCTGGTGTTCTTGAATATCACCGGTTCTCCTACTTCCACTTCATCCTGAGGATATACTCCTAGTACCGGCTTAGGAGGACCGTGGACCTTCAACTCCGATCCCGGATTATATATCCTGTCCACTTCGCCGCTGGACAGATTTAAGTAGGAAATCCTTGAAAGGGAATTACCGTATTCATCGTATGCCGTTATCGGTAGATCGTGTCCATACTTCGAGGCTCTGACCTTATATTCCACTTCCCAGGTTTCGTTGATATCTAATCCGTCTTCCTTATCCCATTCTAGATATGTATTGTCACCTTCGACCAACCATTCGAAGTTTTCTTCCGGAACCGCACTTCCCTCAACATATTCAAGATAAGGGGGTAAGACCTCTCTGACCATGGCTTCATCTTCGGGGGACCCAACGGCCTTCTCGCAGAGCGAAGTTATGTCATCGAATATATTTTCAAAAGCTCCCTCTATGTCCTCGGGATCTTCAGCGTAATAGTATTCTCCACCTGTATCTTCGGCCATGTTTTTCAAAATTTCCTCGCCCCCTTCGCCCACGTTAAAAACTCCTATAGTGTAAATGGATATATCGTGATCTGCATGTTCATCGATCAAACTCCAATCTATGGGAGAGTTTGGTTCGCCGTCTGAAAGGAAAAGATTGTACCAACGCCGAGAAGAGTTTCCGTTTTCTTGAAATTCCTCTAAAGATAAGTTCAGTGCGGGATTAAAATCTGTCCCACCAGAAGCCCCTATCGTACCGAGATCGGATCTTATGGCGTCGTAATCATCGGTCAAGGAACGGTTATTGACTAGATGTGCTGAACTATCATAATCTATGGTCGCTCCTCTAGAACTCGATACGTTCTCTTCTACAAGATCGACGAAATGTTGGGCCGCATCTATCCTTAGGCCGTCAGGATCGTTCCAACCCATACTTCCAGAGGAATCCATAGAGAAAACCCAATCGAAGGGTTCTACAATTTCATCTGCGTGGCCTCTTCCCGTCAAGCTTATTTTCACCGTCGTTTCTTTGGTCTCAAAGGGTTCCTTTCCCGGGTTTCCGACTTCAGAATAATCGACTTCAGAGTGCCATATATCTGCAGGATTTAATTCCTTGGTTTGCTCTACAGAACCCCTTAATCCTAGCTTTGAATCTGCAAGAGGATCATCTTGATTTTCAGTTATCTCGACATTACCAGCTGAAGACACAACTACTTCGGAACTACTCGATAAAATAGGGATGATCAATGAAAAAACTAGCATTGATACGAAAGTAAAAATAATGAATTGTTCAAAGTTCCATCCCCTTTTCGTTTTAGACCTAGAGGATATTATACTTCTTCCGGGCCTTTTACGATTGCTGCGGCACACGTTGATATATATGTCAGTTACTTTCTATAATATTTTTGGTCTTTAAGAATTCCTTGCGTACCTTATTCGCCGATCACTTTAACTTTTATCTCTCTTTCCCTAGCTTTCACGTCCATATCGCAGAGGATTATCTGCTGCCAAGTGCCTAGATCGAGTCTGCCTTCTGAAACCGGTGCGGTGAAGCTGGGCCCAATAAAAGAGGCGCGTATGTGTGAATGGCCGTTACCGTCGTGCCATTTTTCGTGGTGCTTGTAATAAGCGTCCTTTGGGAATAGTCTATCTAGAGCCTCCGATATGTCGTGTATGAGCCCCGATTCGTATTCGATGTCGGTTATGGCGGCTGTAGATCCAGAGACAAAAAAGAGGGCCATGCCTTCCTGTATCCCGCTTTCACCGACTATCCGCTGTCCCTGGTCAGTGACGTTCTTTATATCCAGATCCTTTTGTGTGTTAACCTTGAAACTTTCCTTTACAACTTTCATGTCGAAGGGAATGAAAAGGAGGATTAAATCGTTTTGGTCGAGATACAAAAAGCTTTCATCTAGATACTGTCGTGATTATTGACCTTCATCATCAGTGTTTTGGCACGCTCCTCGGAAACAGGGTTGGAAGTGATACCTTTCTTTTTGAAAAAGGTTCCGATTATAGCTCCGTCGCAATGTGTCAATACCTCATCCACATTCTTTTCATCTACACCGGAACCCGCTAGAACGGGAACGTTTACGTTATTTTTGGCCTTTTTTATATCTTCCATAGACGCAGATGCTCCAGTCAGTTCACCGCTAACTATCAACGCGTCGGCCAATCCTCTTTCAAAGGCAGCTCGAGCAGAACTCTCTATATCCCTTGGATAGATGGTATCGCCGTGTTTTACCTGGATGTCCGCAAATATGGAAGTATCGATATCATGTTCTCTTCGAAAACGCTGTATATTTCCAGACTCTCCTTCTATATATCCTTCCGGGGTTCTGCAAGAGCCCGTATAAACATTGACCCTGATAAAGGAGAGTTCTAGTGTTTTAGCTATAGATAGGGCGCTCTTCCAATCGTTTCTGAGAACGTTGATCCCTATGGGAACATCGAATTCATCGTTGATCTTGCTGCATATGACCGATAAAGACGAGACGGTCATCCTAGAAACCTTTTTCAAGAAAGGTTTATCCCCATAGTTTTCCACTATCAAAGCATCTACCCCGTTTTTTACCAAAATGTCGGCATCGCTAAATGCCCGGTCTACGACAGAATCCATATCTTCAAAATCGGGACTTCCCGGTAAAGGCAGCAGATGGACAACACCTATGATCGTTTTTTCATTCCCTTCGCCAAGCTCCAACATGGACCAACATCTGTCTTTTAATATTTAACGATTGAGTTTTAGCATGATGGTTGTAGAAAAGTTTATTTTTGTCCAACTGTTGCAAAAACCAGATGATGAGATGACCCTTACTGAACCTTCTCTTATAAACTAGCAATTGTAGTGGATGACCATGAAAAAGTAAAAAAAAAGTTAGGTCATTGACTATATAGAGCAAGGTGATGATGAAGATTTTGAGTACTGATGTACTCGGGTCACGGCTCCACTGTTTCGAATCCCTCCGTATCGAAGGGTTGGAGGGCCAAAATGAAAAACCCCATCCATACCACTAAGAAGAGAGACAACAGTATATGATCGGGTCTGTATAGATGGTTGACTAAAATACCCAAAACGGGTATTATCACCGATATTAGGATATATATGAATATACGCAACGGCGAACGTTCTCTTGTCATCGGCTTATTGAATATGGAGATAAATAAAAGGTTTTGGGTCGAAGTTCCTGATTAATGTTCTTAAGACCGATAAAAATTCGATATCATAGCGGACCTTAGAGAGCACAAGGATTCTGATCCCGATTTAGATTGAGTTTTTATTTTTAATATTTTAAGACTTATCAAAAGATCTGTGGAAAGGGTTAAATACCTCTTGACACAATGTATTATTCCCAAAAACCACACCAGTGTATGTGTGGTTGTTCTAAAGAACAAGGCCATGAAAAAAACTATATATGTGGTCTAATCTGGGAAAAAGCACTTCAAGATGGGGATTCGAGAAACCCGGAACTCTTCGGAGTTCCGTGATCTCTTGAGTCCGACAGACGTACAATGAAAGGTGTAATTTATCCACCGCCAGGCGGGGTATATTATCTTTGGATTCAATAAACCCCATTTAGTTCCTGTACATTCCTATTTCTCAATTCCGGTTGATCCTGCCGGCGGCCACTGCTATTGGAGTTTGATTAAGACATGCGAGTTGAGGGTGCCTTGCGCGCCCAGCGAACGGCTCAGTAACACGTGGATAATCTACTCTTGGGTGGGGCATAACCTCGGGAAACTGAGGACAATACCCCATAGATCTTGGATGCTGGAATGCGCCAAGGTCAAAAGCACCTGCGCCCAAGGATGAGTCTGCGGCCTATCAGGTAGTAGTGGGTGTAACGGACCCACTAGCCTATGACGGGTACGGGCCCT
>PWHU01000166.1 GCA_003555395.1 Thermoplasmata archaeon | reverse complement strand
TCCATCTTCTGATCAGCAGTACCGTACCGCCGGCGGCGATGATGATTATGATATAGATCGACCAGATGTAAGGGAAAGACCAAGTTTGGTTTATACGTCCAGACCTTTCTTCATAGTATTCAGGTACCTCGGGTATGCCGTCTTCTCCTTCAGGCAGGGAAGCGGCGTATTCCATCACCGTTTCCCAAACTTTCAATTCGCTTCCGTCCTGTCGGTGTACGATAAACTGATCTAAATCCTCATCAGAGATCACTTCACCCTGAGCATCCTTGGGCTCGACTTTTAACCGAGAAACCATGTCTCCGAACCTTGGTAGGAAAGATAGAACGTGCCTGTCCGTAGCCACGTGATACAGCTCTTCATCCCCTCTTTCTAACTCCGTGTATCTTTCGTGGTCCTCGTCGACGGGCTGTATGCCTTCTCCCGTATAAAGATCGACGCCGGTCACGGCTCGACCCGTAGCTATAGGGGTATCTGAAAACGGCATGGTGAAAAGAACCGCGTTGTCGGGATTGTATTCATAGCGCACGCCGGAGAACTGTAAGAAGAAAGAGTCACTCAACAATTCCTCCATAAGTACCGCCAATTCGATGACCCTCCGGATCTCTTCACCCGTCAGGTAAAAAGATACCATAGGATGTCCAGCATAACCGTCGTCTCCATAACCGAGACCGATGGTCTCGGCGATCTCGTAAAAAGAGATATTACCTTCAGAATGAGGCATGCTTCCAGGCACGAGGTCTCCCCTTATATTACCGTTGGCTTGGACAGCCACGTCGACTCTTTCTCCTGTGACGTTTCCAGTTACCAGCCGCATACCGTCGGTGATGAAGTTAGCCAAGGGTGTTTCCTGCTGTGGAGGCTCGTTGTATAAGGTAAAATCCGAACGCGCAACCGTTTCTTTCAGGTCTTCGAACCTATTACCGGTTTTCTCGCTGATCAGATCGTTAAGATGTTCTTGGTATTCATGGACCAGGTCGGAGATCTCCTGGTCCGGCTCAAAACGATTATCGATGGGGATCAGATAGTCTCTATCGTTCTCTTCGTTCACGACTCTCAGCTCATCGCTCTCTGGATTATAAGCCAATTCTAGTACCCCTAGATACCTTACAACATAATCTGCCTGAACTATGACGGTGTCGCTTTCTCGTACAGGCTCGTAAAGAGGGGTATGACAGTGTCCTCCTACGATCACGTCTATGCCGTCGACGTCTCTTGCGAGTTCACGATCCTCTTGTACTCCAGAATGGGTTATCGCCACTATTATGTCCGCCCCTTTTTCTTCCAACCTTTCTACCATATTTCGTGCCGTCTCATGCTGATCGGAAAATTCTACGTCATCGGTATATGCCGCGACATCCACAGCATCTTTTCCGATAAGACCGAAGGTACCTAGAGTGACGCCGTCTTCTAACTCGAAGAGAGCAGTATCCCGATAAAGATCATCTTCCGCTAGAGGATGATCCGCTGGGGCTTCCGTGTTGGAAGCCAATATGGCAGTTTCTTCATGCATCTCAGGATAACCCGCGTCCATCAGATATCTTGCAAGAACTTCAGTACCATAATCGTATTCGTGGTTCCCTATGACAGCGGCGTCGTAACCCATCTCCTGCAGCAGATGTAATTCTGGAGCATATCCTTCTTCAGGTGCTAGCCATCCGAAGGCGCTACCTCCCAAAAAGTCGCCGGCATTGAAAAGAAGGACTTCCTCGTCTTTTTCCTCCCGTACCTCCTCTACGGCGGTAGCTAGTCTTGCGAATCCACCTTTCGTTGGATCTTCTTCATTATCAGGATCGTGGTCCACCGCTGGAGAGTGGGGTATAAGTGCAGAATGCTCGTCGTTGGTATGTAATATGGTGAAGTTGATCTCATCATCTTCTGTCCGGAGTCGACCCGATGTGTTGACTGAAGTCAACGAAGTAATGAGTATCGATATCGTCAGTATCGAAAAGAGGGTCCGGATCGTACTTCCATCGACCGATCTTTTTAGAGGGTTATAAAACATGATCTCATCTTTTCCTGCAGATTTTCATCCTAAGAGATTATCTTTCTCATTACTAAAGGGTTATATAGGTTCTTTTACCGAAACGGAAGTTCATGATGATGGATAAGGTATCTCTCCATGATAAGTCTGGACCTATCCATGGAAAACACTTTCTCAAGATGACGACACCTTTCCTCATAAAAACTTTATACTTCTCAATGGATTTGAAAGACATGGAGGAAAAAACTCTTGATATCACTTTTCAACCCGAGTTGATAGGAAGAGAAAAAGAGCTTGAAATTTTAGTAGATCGGTTCGAACAGGCGGAAAGGGGTCTTGGTTCGACCGTTTTCATCTCAGGGGAAGCAGGGATAGGAAAGACGAGATTGGTGAGCGAGCTGCTGGATCTTGCGGAAGACGAGGGTGCTGAGATCATCTCCGGCAGGTGTTTGAAGGATAGCCTTGAGCCACTGATGCCTTTAAGGGAAGGTCTGCGTGAAGCCGGACTTTCTCACCTAGTAGCGGAAGAGCCCCCTCCCAAAGTGATCTCCGCTTACCTTATCGACGATGCCGGTATGCTGGTGATGAAAACTGAAAGGGACGATACGGACATCGATTCCGACATATTTTCATCCATGTTGAATTCTGTTCGAAACTTTGTTAAGGACTCGCTCACCATGATGGGGAGAGAAGAGAAGGGGTCATTGAATACTATAGGTTACGGCGATTACAGCATACTTATCCGGTCGTTAGAAGGCGTATCTCTAGCGGTGGTTATCGAAGGTACGAGGAACGAACTTCTGATAGACGATATGAAAGAAAAACTGGCGAGCAAAGTACATAGAGCCAAAGAGTGGGACGGCGAAACTTCTTCGGTCGAAGACATCGAGGGCGACTTGGAATGGTTCGTGAAGTCGGGAAAGTACGATGGCGAATATTTAGTGGATGAACCTGAGTTGAAAAGAGAGAATCTGTTCGAGAATGTGCTACTCGGTTTTCAACGTTTAGCGAACGAGAAGACCGTGGTACTGTTTTTGGACGATCTCCAATGGGCTAATCCTTCGACACTGTCTCTGATGCACTATCTCGCCCGAAACACCACCGAAGAGAAAATTTTGATTCTAGGGACCTACAGGCCAGAGGATATAACCGAGAGCTGGAGCGGAGAAACGCACCAGCTCGTATCGCCTAAACGGGAGATGATGCGGGAGGGACTGCTGGAAGAGATAGATCTTGAACGTTTAACGGAAAAAGATGTAGAAGAGTTCGTAAAAGAGCTTCTCGAAGAGACCGATTTCGAGAAAGACTTTTTGGAGCGTATATACAAGGAGAGCGAAGGCAACCCTTTCTTCCTGTTGGAGTTGACGAAAGTCCTGGTGGATGAAGGACATATCCAAAAGCGAGAAGACGGTGTCTGGAAACTGGTGGAACCGCTGGACGAGATCCACATACCAGAGAAAGTGTACGAGATGGTGAAAAAAAGATTAGAGGACCTGCTCGATGAGCAAAGAGACCTTTTAGAATACGCTTCTGTCATCGGAGAAGAATTCAGTGGGAAAATACTAGCAGAGGCGAGCGACTTGGACAGGATTACTGTGGTGAAGAACCTGAACGATATAGAGAAGACGAACGGTCTCATCCGGTCTCTAGGTAAGAAGTTTCAGTTCGACCACAGCATGATAAGAGAGGTGCTGTACAACGGGATGAACGAGTCATTGAGGGAAGTGTATCACCAGGTGGTTGCGGAAAGTTACGAGACGTTATATGATGACAGGATAGAGGAGATGATGGAATACGTGGCACATCACTACTACAAGGCAGGAGACGAAAGAGCCGGAGACTATTTGCTTAAGGCGGCGGAACGAGCTAAGGAGAGATACGCTAACGAAGAGGCCGAAAGATTCTACGAGCATGCTGTGGAAGTTAGCGAGAGCGAGGAGGAACTGAAAGTGGCTTACGAAGGGCTCGGCGACGTGCATATATTGATGGGAAAATACGAAAAAGCATTAGAGGAATACGACAAAGTGACTGAAATGCTGGCGGATGAGGAATATCCAGTGAAAGGTAGCGAGGTACTCGGTAAAAAGTCGAAGGTGTACCAAAATAAAGGCGAATTTGGAAAGAGTCTGGAGTGCTGTGAAAGAGGATTAGAGCTAGTGGAACAAGATGGTGAGGATGCACAAAAAAGAAAGCCAGAGTTGCTGGGTGCAAAGGGATGGACGTTTTTGAGAAAGGGAGAATACCATGATGCTGAAAGAGTGTGGAAAGAAGCAGTTGAAGTGGCTGAAAAGATCGGAGATGAAAAAGAATTGGCCCAGACCCGGCACGATCTCGGGACCGTTTATTGGGGGCAAGGTAGATATGACAAGGCATTGGAGCTTTTGGAAGAAGCGCTAGATATAAGGAGGGAAATAGGGGATGAAAAAGGTATCGGAGACTCGCTCAACAACATCGCGGTCATATATGATAGCAAAGGAAAATTGGATAAGGCCCTTGAGCACTACGAGGAGAGCCAAGAGATCGCTAGGAAGATCGGGGAGAAACAGGGTGTAGCGGTTTCACTCACGAACATCGGGATCGTGTATAAAAATAAAGGAGAGCTGGAAAGGGCTCTAGAGAACTTCGAAGAGAGCTTGGAGATAGAGAGGAATATCGGGAACAAGCAAGGCATCGCAAATTCACATGGCAACATAGGGGAAACATATTATGATAAAGGAGATTTAGATAAGACACTCGATAACTACGAGGAAAGTCTTGAACTCAGGAGGGAGATAGGGGATAAGCAAGGTATCGCAGATTCACTCATCGGGATCGGTATCGTGTATAGATACGAAGGCCTATTGAAGAAGGCAAGAGAAAAACTTGAGGGAAGTTTGGAGATCGCTACAGAGATAGGAGATAGATGGCTGACGATACTCAGCGATCTCGAACTGAGCGAGATCTGTCTCGCGGAAGGAAGGCATGATCAGGCCCTCCAAAATGCCGAAAAAGCGTTGGATATCTCAAAGGAGATCGGGGCGAAGCAAGAAGAGGGGAGAAGCCGCCGAGTGCTCGGGAAAGTTTATCGAGAAAAAGGAGAGTTGAAGAAGGCGGAAGAAGAACTTGAAAAGGCCGAGGATATATTCAAAGAGGCGGGGATATCCCTAGAGATACCTAAAGTTAGATTTGAACGAGCTCTACTCCTCAAGAAGGGAAAAGAACGAGAAAAAGCGGAGGAGCATCTCTCCAAAGCGCTTGAGTCGTTTGAAAAGATAGGGATGGATCTATGGGTGAAAAGGTGCAAAAAAACTTTAGAGGAAATAGGCTCTGATAAGCATAACTAGTGAAGGATAAACATGAAGAAGATAAGCGATAGAGAGAAGATCCTCTTACACCTCTCGCATCATGAAGAGTACGAGAGCGAAGACACAGCTCCCTATGGGGTTTGCAAGAGAGGTATCTCCGAGAATATAGGCCTAGAATACGAGCAAGTGGGAAAATACTTGGAAGAATTGATAGAGCTGGATATGGTGAAGCGGGAAGTCCGCTCGGTCGTCGGTCTTCAGCGTGAGAGGGAAGTCTACTTCCCCACTCTTGAAGGCTATCGGAAGGCGGAGGAAGAACTTCACGAGTCTCTAGGTAAAAAAGAGGTCACCGTAAAGACTGAAGAGGGAGAAGAGAAGGTAAGATTAGAGAACATCGACGTGTATATCGACGAGCAGCATCCGATGCTTTATACTTTAAAAAATATGGACGAAGACGGCGTGGTCGATCTTACCGTCGAAAGGAGAAAAGATGTGTTCGTGGGCCGGGAGAAAGAGATGGATAAGTTGAAAGAAAAGTTGAGTGAGGTCAAGGAGAACGATTGTTCCGCTCTTTTCGTCAAGGGTGACGCAGGCGTGGGAAAGACGAGACTCATTTCTGAGTTCAAAGAGTACGCTATTTCGAAGGGTTTCGACTTCTTGTCGGGCGGCGCCCACTACGATACGGCCGAGCCGTATCTACCTTTACGGGAAGCCTTTAAAGAGCATATAGAGAAGGAAGAAGAGACAGAAGGTTTTACCAGCATGGCGATGTTGGGTGCACAGGTGGCCGATAAAAAGCCTGAAGTCGTAGACAAAAAGATGTTCGACGCTGAGAGAACCGCTGACTGGAACAAGATCACCAAGCGAGTTAGGAAGATAGCTTCTAGAAAGCCTCTCCTTGTGTTCTTAGACGATATGCAGTGGTCCGATCAAGCGACTCTACAGCTATTATACTACATGATGAAAGATCTTTCAGATTCTCCTATACTGTTCGTCGGCGCTTATCGGCCAGAAGACGTGACCGCAGACCACGGGCTGGTTGAATTCAAGAGAAGGATAAGACGGGAAGGTCTTTTCAAAGAGCTGAAATTGGAACAACTAGACACCGAACACACGAGAGAGATGATAGTGGGAGAAATCGGTCGTGAAGACATACCGGAAGAGTTCGTCGAATTGGTCCATGATACCGCAGAGGGCAATCCTCTTTTCACCCGGGAGATAGTCAAACAGATGATAGAGGACAAAAAGGTGGATGTTAAGAGAGGTAAATATCCAAAAAGTGTCAAAGGCGTCCAGATGTTAGATGTTATCGACGACGTTGTAAAGAGAAGGACCAGTAGGATCAGTGATAAGACCGAAGTCGTCCTCCATAAATCGGCGGTCATCGGAGAAAAAGTTCCTTTCGATCTTTTGAGAAACGTCGCGGACATGGACGAACTGGACCTTTTAGATCATCTCGACATGTTGGGGGAGATAGGTCTGATTCACGAGGATCTTACTTCAGAAAATTTTATCTTCTCTCACGGTTTGATCCATCGAGCCGTTTTCGATGATATCTCTAAAAGGAGAAGAAAGAAAATACATCAGCTAGTAGCTGAGAGGATGAGAGACCTTTACCAGCGAAGAGAAAAACTAGCAGATCATTATACCGATTTGGCCTATCATAACGAAGAGGGAGAAGAGTACGAAAAAGCGGTCGAAAATTATTACAAGGCTGGATTGGAAGCCGAGGTGGTGTACGCTCACGAAAACGCTATACGGATGTGCGAGAAAGCCGTGAGCTTATTTGAAAGATGTAGAGATGATACTACGGTCAATAAGGAAACAGTGCTAGAAGAACTCGGCGATACTCATAGGATAATCGGAGAGTACGATCAAGCGATAAAGCGGTACAAAAAAGCGATGGTCATAGTGGATGAAAAGAAGAAAAAAGCCCGCCTACACCGTAAGTTAGCAACAGTATACGAAGAAAAAGGTGATTTTAAGGGTTTCTTGAAAGAGTGTGAAAGAGGTTTAGATCTTCTAGATGATGAGGATGCCGAGATTTCAAAGCTGCTCGAAAAGAAGGGATGGGCTTTCTTTAGGATGGGGGAATATGATCAAGCCGAGAAAACTTGGAGAGAAAGTGTAGACGCGGCTGAAAAAGCAGGAAGTAAGAAAGAGATATCTCAGAGTCTCCACAACCTCGGCACACTCTGCATGAAGCGAGGGGATTATGATAAGGCATTAGTGTTGTTGAATCAGGGAAAGGAAATAAGGGAAGACATAGGCGAAGAAAAATTATTAGCTAATTCACTCAATAATATAGGTATCGTCTACTATCATAAGGGAGAATTTGATAAGTGTCTTGAGCACAACAAAGAAAGTTTGGAGATCAGGAAGAAAATCGGAGATAAACGAGGTATCGGGACAACACTCAACAATATCGGTGTAGTTTACCGTATTAAAGGTGATCTAGAGAAAGCCCTCGATTACAACGAGGAGTGTCTAGATATCATGAAAAAGATCGGTGATAAACACGGCATCGCCATGTCACTAAACAATATCGCAATGGTTCACAATGAAAAGGGAGAGCATGATAGAGCTATAGAGCACTACCGAGAGAGCATAGAGATCAAAAAGGAGATAGGTGACAAACAGGGAATCGCAACCTCGATCGACAACCTCGCGATAGTGTACATGGAAAAGGGAGAGTTGGATAAGGCTCTTGAGCACCACCTGGAGAGTCTAGAGAAGAGTAGGGATATAGGTGATAAAGGATGCACCGCACTGATCCTCAACAACATCGGACTCACATATCAAGAAAAAGGAGAGTTGGATAAAGCTCTTGATCACTCCAAGGAGAGCTTGAAGATGCACAAAGAGATCGGTGATAAAAAGGGGATCGGAGAATCATTAAAAACACTCGCAAAAGTGTACAGACAAAAAGAGCAGTTCCAAAAATCAAAAGAATATCTCGAAAAAAGCTTAGACCTCTCTTTTGAAACGGATAATCAACTGTTATCCGTAGAGATCCTCATTGAGAAGGCCAAAAATCTTATTGAAAAGGGAGAAACCGATGCCGCTCTTCAAAATGCCGAAAGAGCAGTTGATGAATCGATCGAAGATAGCATGGATATAAAAGAAGCGAAAGGCCGCGTCGTGTTGGGGATGGTCTATAGGGAAAAAGGACAATTAAAAAGAGCGAAAAAAGAGCTCGAAAAAGCCGAAAAGATCTTCGAAGAGAGCGGTCAAGCGCTCGAACTGCCGAAGGTGAAGTACGAGTACGGTCTCCTGCTGGAAAAGAATGGAGAAAAGAAGAGGAGTAAGGAATACCTCGAAGATGCGCTCGGATCCTTCCAGGAGAGGGGGATGAAACTTTGGGCCGAAAAGTGCGAAGAGGCTCTGGAAGAGATATGACGGGCGATAACACCCTATCTATCTGATGACTAAATCGGAGTTCGATGATCCTCCTGATACCTCTGCAGGAGTCTTTTCACAGCTGAGGCGGATCTTCTATCCTCGTCATCTTCATACCACTCGAAGAGCAGCTCGCCGAAGGTGACGGCTTGTTCTTCGGATATCTCCTCATCTAGAGAAAATCTGTCTAAACCGCTTTGCTCGAATTTTTCTTGCTTGAGTTTATAAGGCATCTCTCCCGACTTTGAAGCATAAGCGAGAAGACCCGCTGTCAATTTTCTAGGGCTGTCGATCTTTTTCTTCTCAGAGATTATCTGCTCGGTGGATCTGCCGACGGAGAGCTGGTAATACACGGTCTTGAACCCAAGTTCTTTGAACATCTTTTCAACGTTCTTTCCAGTCTTTGCAGAGGTGTGAAATATAGAATCAAAATAAGGTAACGCTTTATCAGGTATGTTCTCCTTAGAGATCTCCTTGTCTTCCAAGTCGACCTTGTTGATGGCTAGAACTATAGGTGCATAGTTCACAGCTAAATCTTTGTATCTTGGTATCCACTCTTCGGTCAGCCTGTCCAATGTTTCTTCTCTCGTACAGTCCACCACGGCTATGGCACCCGTGGACTTTTCAAATGCCACGTCCCGGACGCTGTCAAAATCGCTATCACCCATTATATCGTAGATCACGAGTTTAACGTCGGCGTCTTCAAGAGCGAGGTCTTTGGAGTAAACATTGGTGCCGATGGTCTTCAAGTACTCATCTCCAAATACATTTTTTACGAACCGGAGGATAAGAGAAGTTTTGCCCACTTCAGCTTCGCCGAGAAGGTTGATTTTCCTCTTGATCAATTTCCTTTCCTTTTTATCTTTCATATTCATAAAACCCCGCGTGATGAACTCCGATCGTAGACGATAAATCTCGAGTTATTATTTAAAGATTCCGTGATATAAGGTAGGACCGTGGCTAAATCCATTGTTTTCCCTATTCAGGGTAGATCTTTCTATCGGCGCTCCAGTCCTTCATCTTATCTCATCGGGGAGGTTAAGCAGCTTGTGTTTTACGAGAAAGTCCCCCACGAAATTGAAAGAAAAACATCCTGATATCGACTCACCGATCTTTTGGTTGAGTACGGTTGAAGGTACGGAGAAAGTGAGAACCGTCTCTTGAATACTGAACAGGGAATAGTGACCCTGCACGGCATCGAGTTTTTGCTTTCCTACGTCGAATTTGAAGACCTTAAGTACACTACAGAAGGTCCAGGACCTGTCCTCGTTCGAAGGAGGCATATTCATTTGGCCGTTGATCTAGAATATGTCGATTGAAAACTGAGTTTGAGAGATTTGAAACATGATTTACGGAGAAAAATATATCTATATGATATTTCAATGGTCAAACGGTGTTTATTCTGAATAGAGGAGAGGAAGGCTCAGAAACAGTTTGCCCTGGATGTGACTCGGTGGTCATATCGGATCTAGATAGCTGTCCCGTTTGTGGAACCGAGATCCTAGGAAAAGATCAGAGGGGAGTAAAGAAGTCTGAAAGAGCTGTTAGTGAAAAGATAACAAACATTTATAATCTGATATACCGGGCAGAAGAATTGGAAATAGATACGATGAAGAGCTATCAGCTGGTCAGTCAGGCTAAAGGCGAATTAAAAGTGGGTGATATCGAGGAGGCCAAAACACTTCTAGATGAGGCTATAGAATATATATTCAGATCGATAGTAACGGCATTGGAAGATGATATACGGAATGATAGTGAAGATTTTGAAGATCTCGATCTGGTAGAAAAAACACAGAGTTTGATCCATGATCTCAAGGGATCTGAAGAAGTGAGAGAGGAGATAGAAGATCTGATAGGAGACATGGAGGAACTTGAAAAATCACTTTCCGAAAAGGGGTCTCAAGCGGGAGAAGATAAAGAGGAAGTAGAAAAACTAGAAGAAGGACCGAAAGAAATAGACGACATCCAAGGGGAGATAGAAGAACTCAGCGAGGTTTTAGAAGAGAAAGGAGAAAAAGATATTGAGAAATTGGCGGAAGAGGCGTTGGATGAAGCAAAAGAAAGATTGGTGGATCTTCGAGGGAGCGATTTAGGGTTAGACAATATCAAGAGATCGTTCAGGAGAGCTAGCAAAGCAAAAAAGGACGCTAAATATCAAGAGGCTAAGGATATTGCGGATGAGGCTATCAAAGCTGGTGATGACTTAGATGAGATCCTTGAATTATGTGATGAGGCGGAGAAAAAGCTCACCGAGTTGGCTGAAAAAGGGCTTATAAAAGACGAAAAAAGCTATGAAAGTGAACTCAAGAGATATAGGACAGCTACGAATATAGGAGTTTATGGATTGGTGAAGAAAAATTTAGAGGACTTGATCAAAGAGTTAGAGAACCTTGAAAAGGAGCCTGAAGAAGAGGGAGATCGAAACATCGTTGTAGAGGTCAAAGGGATGATAAAGGATATGAAAGAACTGCATGCCTCTATCGAAAAGAGCGGTATAGAGCTGCAGATGATCGAACGGTATTTTGAAGAAGCGATCCCGAATGTCAAAGCGAAGGTCAAATCTAAAGATTACGAAGAGGCATTCGAGACATTATATGAAGGCAAGAAAGATCTCTTGGAAAGATTAGACGGTGAAATAAAAGATGAGATCGAATCGTTACGGGAGAGGATCGATAGTTCCGATATCGAGGGCGGAGAGAACAGAGTTCGAATGTTTATAGATGAGATAGAAAGACTATGGCAGAGCAGAGAGTATAAAGCGGCCTTGGAACTATTGCTGAGGGCTTCCGACCTCATTCGATCGCTGAAAGAAAGCAGCTCTAAAACGGAGAGAGAAATGTTGACACTTTCTCAGATCATAGAAGATCTCCAAGACCTTAAATTCGACTTAGAGAAAGAAAAAGGGATGCTGAGCGATGCCCGTGAGATGGAGAGAATCGACGAAGTGAAGGAAAAGATCGGAGAGATAAAAAAGAGTTTGTCGAGCAATTTGAACGATAGAATCAAAAGAGAAGTCGAAGAGGCTGAAGAAAGATTTGAGGATGTTCCTCATGAAAAAGTTTCGATCGTGTTAGATCGCTTGGCTAGGGCCGAGTCAGGACGGAGAGGAGATGACCTGGGTAAGATGAGCTGGTACTGGGAAAAGTATAGGGACCTTTTCGAAGATCGGGACCTTTTTGAAGGAGAAAGTTAACTGGGTTTTTATTGAATCTTATTCATTTATAAAAATTGCTGGGGCTATCAACTTTGATCTTGATCCTCATACGTCTCCGAGACCTTGTCTAACAATCTTTTCCCCCGTTTTACCTCTTCATCAATGTACCAGTTTGACAATAAATTGGCAAATCTTAACACGTTTTCCTCCTCTATACTGGAGATATTCTCTTCAAGCTCGAACTTGTTGATACCGCTTTCTTCTAACAGATCTTCACGGACGCCATATGGCATATCTCCCACTGTAGAAGATATATACAATAGAGCATCTAAGAATTCTTTAGGATCGGTCAGTTCCTTACTTAATATAATATCCTCCACGTCCTTTACCGAAAGTTGGAGGTTGTAAGATACGCTTGACGCCAATTCTTTGAAGAGATATTCCACATTCCTCCCGGTCTTAGCGGAGGTGAAGATTACATGTTCGAACTGAGAGTATACACTCTCTAGATGTTCTGCTGTTATGTTTTTCTCCTCTAGATCAAACTTATTTACCGCCAACAATACAGGGTTGTCTTCATCAGATATCCTCTCATACCTAGGGATCCAGTCGTTAAGTAGGACGTCTAGACTTTCTGGTCTGGTTATATCCACCACGGCAATAGCCCCGGTAGATTCTTTCAAGGCACCCTCCTGGACGGTCTTGAATTCGATCTCTCCCATGATATCTTGTATGATTAATTTAACTTTGCCTTCCTCGAAAGGGACGGTCTTGGTATAGATGTTTGTCCCGATCGTTTTAAGGTAGTCATCTCCAAAAACATTCTTCACATATCTTATGATGAGTGAAGTTTTACCGACTTCAGGAGGACCTAAAAGGTTCACCTTCCTTTTCACCAGATCGCCATTCATTTCATGACAATATACTATAAGGAGTAATTATAATTTTCTAATCTTTGACAGTGTTGTAGTATAGGTTTTGGATCTGAAGAAAAGGGAGATGAGGAGAATATTCATAGAGAGCAAAAGTTTAATCTCTAAAGAAGGCGATGATAGATAAGTTATATAACCGATCGAGAAGATAAGAGAGTTAGCAAAGCTTCTCACCGACTGAAGGGACGTATCCCTTGAAAAAAGTCGAGCGACCGGTTATAGAGAACAGTTACAAATAAATGGAGTTAGATGAAGATGGTAGAAAGAATGAAGTTGGACTTCCAGCCGGAACTCGTGGATAGAGAAGAAGAGTTCTCGGAGTTGAAGGAGGGGTTCAAAAAGGCTCGTGAAGGTGAAGGGTCTACGGTCTTCGTCGCCGGCGAAGCCGGTATAGGAAAGACCAAGCTGGTGATCGAACTCCTGAACTTTGCGGAAGACGAGGCTGCTGAGATCATCTCTTGCAGGTGCCTTAGAGACAGCCTTCAATCTCTGATGCCCATAAGGGAGGGGCTGCGTGAAGCCGGGCTTTCTTACCTCGTATCTCACAGACCTCCGCCAAAGGTCCTTTCTGCCTACCTAATCAATGATGCTGGCATACTGGTGGCTAAAGCTGAGAGAGGAGATACCGATATAGATTCTGACATATTCTCTTCGATGCTGGCATCGGTGCAGAACTTCGTCAAGGATTCGCTCTCGATGATGGGCAGAAAAGAGAAGGGAGAGCTGAACACCATCGGCTACGGCGATTACAACATATTGATCCAATCCATGGAAGGAGTCTCTCTTGCTGCGGTCATCGAAGGTACAAGGAGCGAACTGCTGATAGACGATATGAGGGAAAAACTGTCTGAAAAAGCGGAAAGGGCCAAAGATTGGATGGGAGACACCTCGACGGTCGGTGATATAGAAGTTGAGTTAGAGTGGTTCATAAACTCTGGAAAGTACGACGGAAAGTATCTTGTAGATGAGCCCGAATTGAAGAAGGAAAACCTGTTCGAGAACGTTTTGTTAGGTTTTCAGCGTTTGGCGAACGAGAAAACCGTTGTTCTCTTTTTGGACGATCTTCAGTGGGCTGGTCCTTCGACGCTATCGCTGCTGCACTACCTAGCTCGGAACACTACGGATGAGAATATGCTGATACTTGGCACTTACAGGCCGGAGGATCTAGCCGAAAGTAAGGGCGGAGAGACGCACCAGTTGGTACCGCCTAAACGGGAGATGAAACGGGAGGGACTGCTTGAAGAGATAGAGCTTGAACGTCTAACGGAAAAAGACGTGGAAGAGTTCATCCAAGAATTGCTCGGAGAGACCGACTTCGAGAAGGATTTTCTGGAACGTATATACAAAGAGAGCGAGGGCAACCCTTTCTTCCTGTTGGAGTTGACGAAAATCCTGGTGGAAGAAGGACATGTCCAGCAGAGGGAAGAAGACGGTGTGTGGAAACTGGTGGAACCGCTGGATGAGATCCACATACCAGAGAAAGTGTACGAGATGGTGAAAAGAAGACTGGAAAAACTGATAGAAGAGCAGAGAGGTCTGTTAGAATATGCTTCTGTAGTCGGGGAAGAGTTTGAGGATGACATAGTGGCAGAGGCGACCGACCTGGACAGGGTGAAGGTGCTGAAGAACCTGAACGATATAGAGAAGACTTACGGTCTCATCCGGTCTCTAGGCAAGAAGTACCAGTTCGACCACAGCATGATAAGAGAAGTGCTGTACAACGGTATGAACGAGTCTCTGAGGAAAATGTATCACCAGGTGATAGCGGAAAGTTACGAGACGCTGTACGAGGGCAGTATCGAAAAGGTGGTGGAGAATGTGGCGCATCACTACTACAAGGCAGGAGACGAGAGAGCAGGGAAGTATCTGCTCAAAGCGGCTAGACGGGCAGAGGAGAGATACGCCAACGAAGAAGGCGAACGGTTCTACGAGCAAGCCGTGGAGATCAGCGAGAGAAAAGAGCTACTGAGAGGGGCTTACGAGGGGCTCGGAGACTTGCATAGATTGATCGGAGAGTACGACAGGGCTTTAGAGGAGTACGATCAAGTATTAGATATGCTAGCGGATGAAAACATAGGAAAACAGGCTGAGGTTCTCGGTAAGAAAGCGAAGGTATACGAGAAGAAAGGTGAATTTGACGAGAGTCTGAAGTGCTGTGAAAGAGGATTAGAGCTGGTGGAGCAAGGTGGTGAGGAAGCAGAAAAAAGAAAACTGAAGCTGCTGGGTGCGAAAGGATGGGCGTTCTTCAGTAAAGGGGAGTCCGATTACGCCGAAGAAGCGTGGATAGAAGCAGTTGAAGTGGCTGAAAAGATCGGAGATGAGAAAGAAGTAGCCCAAGCACTGCATGATCGTGGGAACCTCTATTGGGGGCAAGGAAGATATAACAAGGCGTTGAAGTTGTGGAAGAAAGCGCTGAGTACTAGGGAGGACATAGGGGATAAAAGAGGTATCGCAGCATCACTCCACAATATAGGGGAGGTGTACCGGCATAAAGGGGAGCTAGACCGGGCCCTCGAACACTTCAAGGATAGCTTGGAGATCGAGAGAAAGATTGGGAATAAACGAGGCATAGCGATCTCTCTAAACAATCTTGCGATTATCTATAAAAATAAAGGAGAGTTGGACCAGGCTCTTGAGCACTACCAGAAAAGTTTAGAGATAAAGAAGAAAATAGGAGATAAAAAAGGTATAGGAACTTCGCTCAACAATCTTGCGACCGTCTATAAAAATAAAGGAGAGTTGGACCGGGCTCTTGAGCACTACCAGAAAAGTCTAGAGATAGAGAGAAATATCGGAGATAAAAAAGGCATCGCGGAGTCACTCCATAATCTTGCGATCGTCTATAAAAATAAAGGAGAGTTGGACCGGGCTCTTGAGCACTGCAAGAAAGGTCTACAGATTAGGAAGGATATCGGGGATAGAAAAGGGTTCGCTAAATCAATCAACAACCTTGGTATCTTGTACGATGCTAAAGGAAAGTTGGACCAAGCTTTAAAGTGTCACGAAGAGAGCTTGGAGATCGATCGGAAGATAGGGGACAAACAAGGCATGGCGATCTCACTCAACAACCTTGGAACCACACATCGGTGGAAAGGTGAGATAGAGATCGCGAGGAAAAAGCACGAGAAAAGCTTAGAGATCTGTTCCGACATAGGAGATAGACGGCTGACGATACTCAGCAATCTCGAACTGAGTGAGATCTGTATCGCGGAAGGAAGACATGATCAGGCCCTCCAAAATACCGAAAAAGCGTTGGAGATGTCCGCGGAGATGGGAGCGAAGCAAGAAGAGGGGAGAAGCCGCCTAGTACTCGGGAAAGTTTACAGGGAAAAAGGAGAGCTTGAGAAAGCTGAGGAAGAACTCGAAGGGGCAAAAGAGATCTTCGAAGAGAGCGGTCAAGCGCTAGAACTGCCGAAGGTGAAGTACGAGTACGCTCTTCTCTTCGAGAGTAAAGGCGAGCATGAGAAAGCGGAAGAGTACCTATCTCGGGCTCTAGAGGCTTTTGAAGAGATGGGGATGGAGTTGTGGATGAAAAAGTGTGAAGAGGCTCTAGATGATATAGAATTAGGCTGATTTTTTAATAGATTTTAAAATCATCTCCGATCGTGTAGGGCCTATGCCTTCTACTCGGCATAATTCTTTTTGTGAAAGATCTTTTAAGTCATCTATAGAACGATAGCCCTTTTCATAAAGCGCTTTTGCCGTAGAATGTCCTACGCCATCTAATCGTTTGAATTCTTCCATAGTTTCCTCTTTTTTTGTCTTTTTTTGTCTGGTTACATCCATATCCGTTTCTTCAAGCAATTTTCTGATAGCTGAAGCGGATTTTGAATCATGGTCATCCTCATACCATGCGATCAATCCTTTTCCAAATGAAAATGCCTCTTTCAACGTGATCTCTTTGTCCAATGAAAATTTATCTATCCCACTTTCCTCGAATATCTTTTCTCTAGTAGAGTAAGGGAGATCCCCTAAGTGAGAGGAATATGTTAGGAGGGCGGAAATCAATTTTTTTGGACTATCTATTTTCTTCTCCAAGGTCAATATATCGTCTTCTTTTATTATCGGCTGTAAATGCTGGAACTTTGTTAGGAAACCGACTTCCTGAAACATGTCTTCCACATTTTTATTCGTTTTAGCGTATGTGTAAAAGATCGTGCTGAAAGAAGGGAGTTCTTCGTAGTCGAATAAAACATCGGTGATCTCTTGGTCTTCTAGGTCGACCTTGTTTACCGCTAAGACGATAGGGGCTCCATCTGTAGCTAATCTTCTATATTTGGGGAGCCAATCATCGATCAGCCTGTCTAAAGTCTTTTTTCTGGTACAGTCTGCTACGGCTATGGCCCCCATCGATTGTTTGAAAGCCATATCTCTCACGCTTTCAAAATCCGATTCACCCATGATATCGTATATCACAAGCTTCACCTCAGAGCCCGTGACCGGAACTCTCTTCGTATAAACATTCGTACCTATGGTCTTCAGGTACTCATCTCCAAAAAGGTCCTTGACAAAACGGAGGACCAAAGAAGTCTTGCCCACCCCTGGTTCGCCGAGGATGTTCACCTTTCTTTTAATCACATTACCTTCCATCATCTCAAACCCCGTATATATCTAGAAAAATTAATCGCTCTTAATTATTTAAATGTTTTGTAGTAGCTACTTTGGTCTATAAAGAGCAAAATATAGATCTCTAAAAGGGTCTATGATAGATAAGTTATATAACCGATCGAGAAGATAAGAGCGTTAGCAAAGCTTCCCACTGACTGAAGGGACATATCCCTTGAAAAAAGTCGATCGCCCGGTCATCTGAAAAACAAATAGATCAAATAAATGGAGTTATATGAAGATGGTAGAAAGAATGAATTTGAACTTCCAGCCGGAACTCGTGGATAGAGAAGAAGAGTTCTCTGAGTTGAAGGAGCGGTTCAAAAAGGCACTGGAAGGTGAAGGCTCTACGGTCTTCGTCGCCGGCGAAGCCGGTATAGGAAAGACGAGACTGGTGAGCGAACTGTTGGGCTTTGCGCAAGACGAGGGCGCTGAGATCATCTCTTACAGGTGCCTGAGAGACAGCCTTCAACCCTTGATGCCGATAAAGGAAGGCTTGCGTGAAGCCGGGCTTTCTCACCTCGTATCTCACAGACCGCCGCCGAAGGTGCTTTCCACCTACCTGATCGACGATGCAGGTATCCTAGTGGTAAAAGCGGAACGAGGAGATACGGATCTAGATTCTGACATCTTCTCTTCGATGCTGGCATCGGTGCAGAACTTCGTCAAGGACTCGCTGTCGATGATGGGCAGGGAAGAGAAAGGTGAGCTGAACACCATCGGTTACGGCGATTACAACATATTGATCCAATCCATGGAAGGAGTCTCTCTTGCAACGGTGATTGAGGGGG
>PWHU01000168.1 GCA_003555395.1 Thermoplasmata archaeon | reverse complement strand
TTTAGAAAGAAATTCTACAGGTATTTAAAGCGGCTACAGACAAATTTACTAACAATATTAAAATAGGTCTTAAAATACACATCTATACATCATGCCGGCATCATGGAAATATTTCGTGGTAAGAACATTAAATATGTTCTTGGCTATCATAATCATAGCCATGATAATCTCTGCATTTTTTACCATGTTGGAAGCGGAGGATAAAGAAGAGGCCATCGAAAGGCAGGTGATGTACGAGATAGAATACACGCACTTCGAGGACCCAGATCTGGCTCATGAATATAGAGAAGAAAGGATAAAAGAATTGAGAAAAGAAAATGATCTCGATGAACCAAAGATTAAACGGATATTCGATAACGCCGTCGATATGATAACTTTCAACTTTGGAAGAACTAAAAGATTCACGATAGCAGGGAGGGATGGAGGCACCCAACAGATCAACGAGATAATAATGCACTACCTTCCCAATACTATCATCCTCTTCACCACCGGTGCAGCGATTTATTCTGCACTAGCTGTGATACTGGGTTTAAAGGTCGCTCAAAAAGCCGGTTCTAAATTGGATAGAGCTCTCACCCTTTTTGGAGCTTCACTATCGTCTATGCCGATTTGGTGGGCCGGTATGATCTTCTTACTTATATTTACCGGTATACTTGGATGGTATCCAAGACCGAGACCTATCTTTCCCAGCGTAGAAACACTAGGTTATATGGGATACCTACGAGAATATCTCATCAAGATGTCTTTACCGTTGTTTACGGTGGTATTGGTCCAGTTCGGAGGTAGACTCTGGATATCTAGGAACATAGTTATCAAGGTCTTAGAGGACGATTACATAATGGCTGCAAGAGCAAAAGGTTTACCAGAAAAAAGGGTCATATATGGCCATGCTCTAAAAACTGCCGCTCCTCCTATTACGACCACAGCAGGACTAGCTATCCTCACTTCCCTAGGCGGATTCCTCATAACGGAGGTTGTATTCGCCTGGCCCGGTATCGGTTATATGTTGAGGAGCGCTCTTTATGAACCTACTGCACTCGGAGCAACGGGTTATCCTTTCGAAGATCAATTGATCGCTGCCACGACCTTTGTACTCGTCGTAATCTCACTGATCGGTTTGTATATCATAGATGTCATCTATGGTATTCTAGATCCAAGGGTTAAAATCGGTTCTGAATTTAGTAAGGAGGGAAAATGATGGAAACTCAGCTATTTCAGATGATCGGACTTTATTTCCTCTATTATATAGGGATACCAGGACTGATCATTTTAACGATCTGGAAGATAAAGAAAAAAACAGATTTTATCAAAGGTTTCGTTATTTTCGGCGAAAAACGTATAGATAGATATTCTCCCCTCTTAAAGAAGCACAACAAAGACTTGCAAAATCTGCAGATTTTGTTAGTTATTATGATATTGATATCCATGCCACTTCTCAACCTAACTTTTTATGGATTACAGGATATTTCCATGCATCGAAGTCGTTCATATCTTAGTGGCGAGACCGTCTTCCCTGGACATATCGACCGTGTCGGCGGAAAAATAGGTCCTTCTTTCGATACGGATGATGTTATAGAACAGATGGAGACTGATAGATATATTGACTGGTATCTAGGGGACATCAGGGAGCAGATAGACCTTGATGAACTCGATAGGTTCCCGGGCAGGATAACGGTTTACCAAATAAGGCGAACAATGAGTGGTCCCGAAAAGATCGTTGTCGTCTATTCTTATCTATCACCCGTACCCATAACTAGATCTATCCAATTTATAGTACTCCAAGAGAAGGCTTTTCTCGAAGCGGACACTACCGTCGTGTATCCCATGCCTCCTTCTATAGCCGCTCCGTCTTGACTGATCTTTGACATCTTCGGAGTAAAAAATATATTATTGTAATCATTCTTATCTTCGATCTCGTGGTAAAAAGGGGATAAAAAGTGGATGAGAAGATCAAAATGAAGTTAGTAAGTGCTTGCCTAGCCTTCATATTGATAGCGCTAGTTTTTCCCATCTCTACCGCCGATGAAGAAAGTGCAGTCTGGACTTGGAGCAATCCATTATATGTGGAGATCGGCGACGATGCTGTTAAGATCGATTCGCCCTATAACGAAAGTTTCGAACACCTACATAAAGTCCAGCTACACACCCATACCAGTAACAGTGACGGTGCTTTTAGGCCGTCAGAGGTCATGAAATTCCATGAGGACGAAGATTATCTAGCGGTAGCGATCACGGATCATGACTGCGAGAGATGGGATGCAAGTTTAGAAGATCCAGGGGGACACGATATCATCCATATCTCCGGAGTCGAATACACCACGGGCTATCACATGCTGGGGATCGGAGTGAACTCTATCGCACACGAAGGAGAGGATAGAAGGCAGGAACAGATCGACCGGGCGAATGAAGAGGATGGTCTGACATTCTGGGCTCATCCTGATACAGTAGAGCCGATACCGTATTCCGCTTATGGGGAATACGAGGGATGGAACGGCATAGAGATATTCACGTCGAACGCTTACAGTCTTGCCGAGGACCACGCCGATTATATCCTTACAGAGGAGGAGAAAGAACCACTTTTGATCGCATCTTCAGACACTCACTACAGAGTGCAGGAAGGCGGCTGGATCAATATTTTATCAGATAAGCCCGAAGAAGAGATGACTCACCGCAACGTTATGGGTGCTATCGAAAGGGGCGAATTCTTAGCCGTAGGTGGTTGGCCACAGGTTCACTCGTCTCCTGCGGAATTGGATATAACCGTAGAGGAGGAAACCATCCATGTCGAATCGGATAAAGAAGTCGATATAGAGTTCATCACCAATGAACAGAACTATTATCTCGACGGCGAGAGCTATGCATCGGCGGTGAGAAGCACGAGGTCCGCCAGTTATACGGTGGATGAAAACGATACGTACGTAAGAGTGAAGGCTATAGTTTACAGGGATATGATAAATATCCTATTCACATCTATGCCAGTGATGGTTTTGGTTCCAACTCTGTTCATCATGGTGATCCCGAAAAGTGTTGAAGATAAATTATTTGTATTCTATCGGGATTTACACAAGCGAAAATAAACTTCAGTATATGAATTAAAAGTGATAATATGAAAAAAAACGAGAAGATCGGACTCGTCAACATCCTTATAGGTATGTGGCTGATACTCCTTTTCACTCAAGCAGAGACTGCCTTCTTTTTCAGAGCACATCTAGGCGTTCACCCACAGATAATGGTCCCACTGATGATAACCGTCTCCGGCGTGATCATGCTTTACGGTTATATTCAGATGATGGAACTCACTTCTAAAGATTGAACAGCCTTTTTCGATCTATAGGTTCTCATCGCTCATGTTTTGAACGATCTTCGAAAGCTGCTGAAAGCCCTGGACTACCGAAGTGAAGTCTTTACCGAAGGTCAATCGTATGTGCGAATCGAAGTCACCGTCATGAGAAAAGTAGCTGCCAGGTGCTACGAGAACACCGGCCTCTTTGGCCCTTTTCGCGAACTCTTCGCCATCGATATCCATCTTCAATCTGGGGAAAGAGATTATACCGGAAGAAGGTTCTACCCATTCTACTTCAGAAGTTCCTTTTATCCAGCCTCTAGCAAGAGACCTGCCTTTATCGGCGGTTTCTCTAGCACTAGATAAGTAACGGTCCCTCTCTTCCAACGCTTTCAAGCCCATCTCGAGAGTGATTGTAGGATTATTGGGGCACAGATGTGATTTTATGGTTTTGATATCTGCGATCAATTCTTCATCCTTGGAAGCGGCCCATCCAAATCTCAGTCCTCCGAGACCGTAAACTTTGGATAAACTCGAAGTCACGATCACATTGTTAGAGATAAACGCGCTGCTCCTACCTCCTTTCACAAAATCCCTGTATATCTCATCCACTAAAAGGTAGATGTCGTTTTCTTCGATGAAACTATCGAGTTCTTGAAGATCCTTCGGCCGCTGAAAAACCCCGCTGGGATTGTGCGGATTCGTAATAACGATCATCCTCGTGTCGCTGGAGCATGTTTCTTTTATCTTTTTTATATCTAACTCGAATCCGTCTTCGTATCTCCTTTTGAAGTATTTAACTTTTAACCCCTTCAACGCTGGTGCGGTTTGGAGTGGCGTATACGCAGGATCTTCGACCAAAACTTCGTCTCCCTGCTCAAGGAGGACATCGAATACAAGTGAATTGGCGGCCTGAGCACCGGGGGTCACAGCGGTATAGACGTCGGCCTCATATGTTTTAGCTATCCTCTTCTCCACACGCTCTTCGAGTTCATCCTCCGGGTACCCTAAAACCATGTCTTTCCCGATAGAACCCAACTCAGAAAGACTCCTGGCTTTTACGCTGCTGGAAGCTAGATTAAATCTCACGCCTTCAAGATCGGTTAACCATCCTAGTAAAGGAAATGACAGTTC
>PWHU01000159.1 GCA_003555395.1 Thermoplasmata archaeon | reverse complement strand
TTCATCTCCAAGCGCTTCTCCGCTCGCAACAACGGCAAATCCACTCAAAAGCAGAAACATACTCAACATTACGGCAAATATCTTCTTAATCATGCTTATCACAACTCAACTCATCTTGCTTCAAAGTCTCAAGAATCGGACCATCAAACATCATGGCACACCACAATATTGTTTTTCAACTTATATAACAGTTTTGTTTTGTGAACGTTATCCTGAAAGCAAACCTGCCATCAACTATCCTTTCGATCCTAGATCACTCTTCCTCCAATATGTGTCCGCATTTGTGACATATCTCCTGATCTTGAGATAGACTTACTTCACACTCAGGACATATTTTATCTGATTCTGAATTTGAAAAAGACGAAGATAAGATGACTTCGCTCTCCTCTTCTTCGATGAAACCTAATCCTTTTCTTACCTCGTCGCTCTTAGAAGGTCTTTCACAGTATGGGCATTCGTCTTCACCTTCCACCATCAAAAAGCCGCATTCCTCACACTCGGTAAATATCTCGTCTTCGAGTATAGTGATCTGCTCTTCACCTTCGAAGAGATGCCCACACTCAGAACAATCAGTTTCATCCTCGTACATCTCAGAACCACATTCAGGACACTTCTTTTTTTCCTCGTCATCGGGTCTTCCTGCAGCTATAGAAGGTCCTGTTCCCTCTCTAGGATCTTCCTTCGTGGGAATTTCGGCTTGTCTTCTTCCATGGGTAACTACGTCATCCTTCCTCTCGCTATCCACACCGATATCTTCTTCCTTCTTTTCCATCACTGGTTTTTCCGAGATCCACTCTGACTGGTCTGTTTCCTTTACGCCACTACGTTCATAACCTTTCATCTCCTTTTTCTCTAGCCTAGGTATGGTTTCCTTCCTTGTCACTTCGTCTTCTTCGTCTCTCCACCTAGTGAACAATAGTAGTAAGAGCGAAATGATGATAAGAGGTATGATCAGCAAGATCCAGTAAGAACCAAAAGTACGTTCAGCCAAAGAAGGAGGATCTTCTTCAAACTCGACGGTGAAAGAGACCTCTTCTTCGGCTTCGTTTCCGGCTCTATCCACCGCTTTAACGTGTAAATTATACTCACCCTCATCTAGATCTTCAAATCGATAGCTAGTTTCGTCCTCCATATAGATCCAATCGCCGTCATCTATACGCAGCTCAATGTATAGGATCCCACTCACCTCGTCTGAGGCTTCCCACTCGATCATCACATCCGACTCAGTAAACCTTTCGCCCGGCTCGGGCGAAAGAATCTCCAGTTCCGGCGGTATGGTGTCCACAGTTACATTTATAGAATCAAAGACGTAGGTGCCCATACCTGAGCCTCTTAACTCTACAGTATGGATCCCGTCGTCCATATCTTCAAAAGTATATGCGGTTTCTTCACCCACATCTATCCATCCGCCTTCACTCAATCTCACTTCGTGCCTATCTGCGTTATGCGAATCCCACTCTACCTCTACTTGCGACACACCGAATACATATCCATCTTCAGGAGAAAGGATCTCGACCCATATATCTACTTCTTCGAAGTGTGCAGTTACAACCATGTCCTCTTCGACCGATACTGTTATCTCATCCTCTTCCCTTTGAGCATCATCTATATCTCCTGACCAGTGACTGAAAGTCCAACCGTCATAGGGGATCGCCTCTATTGTTACTTCTTCACCTTCTTCATGGACGTGACCACCGGGCTCCGGGTCCGTAGTACCTTCTCCTTCCCTTTGGATGGTCAAAAGACGTTCATCCTCTCCTACCTGTTCAAAATCAGCCATCAGTTCCTTGTCGCCGTCCATGGTCACGGTGATCTCTTTTTCTCTACTCTCGTGATCTCCTGTCCATCTTACAAAGTAATAGTCTTCGTCTGGTATTGCCTCTACTACTACTTCGGTACCTTCTTCGTGAGCATAGACTCCAGGCTCCGGTTCAGTAGTTCCGCCTTCTCCAGCTTCGATCGTGAGCTCATATTCCGCCGCAGCAGCTTCAAAGTGCGCGGTTACTTCTTTATCTTCGTCCATCACGACCGTGATCGCCTCTTCCTCCGTCTCGTTTTCTCGCACATCTCCGGACCAATGACTAAAGTACCAGTCATCTACATCTTCTATAGCCTCAACGGATACTTCTTCGCCTTCCGCGTATGTGTGAGTTCCAGGGCTGGGATCGGTGGTACCTCCTCCTTCCACTTCTATAGTCAAAGTATGTTCATCTTCTTCCAACTCGTTAAAATGTGCCGTTACCGTCATGTCGCTTTCCATCGTCAGGATTATCTCCCTGCTGGTACTTTCGTGATCTCCCGTCCATTCTACAAAATACCAACCTTCATCGGATAAAGCCTCTACTACGACCTCTTCCCCATGATCGTATGTGTGTGTACCCTCTGCAGGTTCTGTATGACCTTCTCCTTCGATAGCGATGGTGAGCGTATGTTCATCCGGCTCTACGGTAAGCGTCGTCTCGGCTGTCAGTTCTTCTCCGTGTGTATAAGTTCCGGTAACGGTCCAAGTGCCGGGAACCTCTGAAGTATATTCGTTGTCCGTCCATCCACCACCTGCCTCTTCGTCTATTTCCCACACGGTATCTTCAGTCACATCGCCGATCTCATTACCATATACATCAAACGAGGTAGACGAATATACTTTCGTCTCTCCGGCCGTTACTGTGGAATCCTCAGGCTCTATCTCTATATGATCCGCACCCGCAGGGATCACATCGAACTCATCAGAAGTGACTTCTCCAGCAACTCCAGCTGCATCGAAAACCAGTTCATAAGTTCCAGCGGTTTCGATCACCAGATCGTCGAATATGGCCAGTCCGTCATCTCCAGTCTCTTGAGTTGTGGTGCCCGAGTCGAAGGGATAACCTCCTGCCTCACTTACCGTGACAGATACTCCTTCGACTGGATTTTCATATGCATCTTCAACATATACCACTGGGAAGCCGGAAATCATCTGCCCGGCTTCAGTTTCTTCCGGCTGAGTCTCCACCGACACACTGTCAGGTTCATCCTCATCCACAGTGAACTCATGGTCTCTCGTAACTTCGTCTATGGTAACATCTGCAGTATAAGTTCCTCTCTCAGGCATACTGTCCCAGGTGTAATCCGATCCCCCTGCACTGAAATACAATATTTCAGTATGAGTGGTATCATCTATGTTCATCTCCACCTCACGGTCACCTTCAACCGATGAGCCGTCATCATATTCGGCGTTATCGATCTCTATATAAGGTTGTTCACCTGCAGTTATGTCATCTATATTAACAGAGAAGTCGTGTACGGCATTGAGTGTGACATCCATGAAATCGGAATCTTCTACTGATGTGTCCTCTTGACTTACTGCGCTCAAAGTAACAGTACTCGTCTCGCCGCCGGCGTCAGCCGGGATGGTCACGTCGACGTCTACGGATTCTACCTCTTCAGCTCCAACTGTGACCGTGTTTTGAACCGTCGCTGTCCAACCTTCAGTCTCCTCGACGGTCAGCTCGTACGTATCCTCTTCGTTTCCAGTATTCTCCACATCGAAGTAGTATGTGTGCATACCGGCTTCATCCTCTACAGAATCTGCGGGAGCTTCGACGTTGACGCCGTACTCCGACTCTAATACAGCTACTGTTAGATCCTGAAGATGAGGTGTTACAAACGGCTCGGACGTAGTTAAAACCTGTTTAGTCCAGAGGTATCTGTCTTCTTCTATATCGGGTATGCTGTCTCCGTTGTCTGCCTCTATCCAATCGCTCTCAGCCGGTGGGTCCTCGTCATCCGTTACGGCAGTATATATCTTTATATCTGTCCCTGAAGGCTCCTCGCTATTCCAGTAGATAACGCTCTCTCCTGCATTTTCTATTCCACCTATGAACAAAGGTTCAGAGATGCGTTCACCTTCATCTTCATACGGATATTCTATCTCGATCAAACCATCGCTATCTTCTGGAGAACCTCCTCCCTCCACTTCAGTAGCATCACCTATTAAGTAAGCGTCGGCGACTTCTTGCCCCCCATCTTCACCAGGCTGACCTTCTCCTCCTTCAAGCGCATCTCCTCCGTCGCCTCCGAATCCCGTACCTTCGCTGTTATTACCATCGCCTGCGCTTCCTTCACCTCCTTCACCTCCTCTTGCACCGCCGCCTCCACCGTATTCCATACCTCCAACCCAGGTAGTACCTCCGCCACCTCCTGCATCGGCAGCGGCTAAAAAGGTCCCGTCGCCCGCCACTATCTCCGTAGAGCCGCCTCCCGGTCCTGCGGAAGCTCCTCCTCCATGGTGTCTGCCCCATCCACCATCGCTGTATGCACCGCTACCTATAGATCCGTCCCATTCACCGCCCTCACCGACCCATATCTCGATCTCATCAAATGTGGAGATGTCGAGGGTCGCTTCTATAAACCCACCCGATCCACCTGCAGCGCCAAAATCACCCATGCCGCCTCCGCCGGCACCCCACATCTTCACCTCTATAGTATCTATACCAGTAACGTCTACAGTTATGCTTTCACCCGGTACATTGTATATTTCGTCTTCTTCCTTTTGGATGACGAGATCGTGAAGATCGGTTTCAACAGAATCCATAGTATGATTTTCGGCCCATTCTTCCTTCATCTGGGTCGTCATGGATATGTCTGCAGGTGTGAAGACAAGTATATCGCCTACGATTTCTTTGCCGTCTATCTCAACTACCGCTTTGAACTCGTACTTCTCAAGAGGCTCTAGACCCGTTATCTCGTGGCTGAAATCTCCGGGTCCGGATTGTGTGGTAGGTGTAGTTTCACTCCACGCATCTCCGACCTTTCTATATTCAAAATGAACTTGAGCCGACTGATCGTTGGCGGTGAACAAGTAACCATTTAGGTCCAAAGAAGTCAGTGTTATATCAGAGGCGGATCTCGTCTCCACCGTATCGCCAAATAGTCCTAAAGAAAGATCATAGAAAAGATCGTCGACCGCGTTATCCTCGCTCGGATCGTCGGTACGCTGCAGCGCTTGATGATCACCGCAGATAGAATTTAACCAGAGGAACCATGCGTCAGAAGTACTCGAGTCGTTATCCAATCGAACGGATACCCAGCCTTCTTCCATATCGACTGAGGATGGAAACTCCATTTCATATTCATATAGATCGTAGTCTCCAGCCGATCCTACTTCCGCGGTCGCTGCGTCCACCTCAAATTCCTCCTCAGGATCATCCCAATCGGGTTCACCCGGATCACCTTCTCCGTCACCGGCATAAAAACTAACAGTGAATGGTTCCGCAGGATCGGGAGGGTCTTCTACCCAACCGTCCCCGTCATGATAAAGTGACAGACCGTAAACCACTATCCTTCTTATGCTACCCGAGCTTCCAGATATACCCCAAAAATTGTCGGTGACCTCGTAATCTATATCATTCTCTGAGCAAAAGGTACTCGTCGCGGCAGTCCCCGATATAGGGTTCTGTCCGAACAAAAGGGCGTATTCATCATCCTGTGATATCGAGTCAAGGTTTCGCGTATCCTGGGAAGCGCTGTGATCTACAGATGATCCTTCTTTCGTCAACTCATCTTTTTCTCCGTCCAAAACGGTCTCCGTGATATCACGGTCACTCTCGATAACTTGGTTTTCGCTTCCCTCTCTTTCTAACTCTACAGACTCGCCGTTAAATATTACCGCTGTAGAAAATACGGTAAGGAGCAGGAATAAAGTCATCACGCCAGCAAACATTTTGTTCAACATATTTATTACAACTCTATCCATCTTTTAGGGGGGTCACGATGAGGTTTGACAAACCACATCATGATATTTCATTTGAACTTATATAACAATTACGTTTACATCAAGATCACTACGCTTTCATCCCAGCTCTACTCCTCTTCTTCATCAAATATGTGTCCGCATTTGTGACATATCTCCTGGTCCTCGGACAGGTTCTCTCCGCACATAGTACATGTTTTGCCTGAAAGCAACTTTGGATCCGACGAAGCCAAAACATCTTTGTTTTCACCCGTTTCAAAGAACCCATCTCCTTTTCCATCCTTGAGAGTTGTATCACAATAGGGACATTCCTCTTCCTCCTCTGTGATCAAAAATCCACACTCTTTACACTCGAAGAATATCTCGTCTTCCAGGGTGAAAAGTTCTTCCTTGTCTCCTATTATATGTCCACATTGAGGACAAATATACTCATCATCGTCGACTGCAAAACCACACTCTGGGCACTCTTCTTTTTCTTCTTCATGATCATCCGTTTTACGTTCTTCATCGATAACCGATGGGCCTCGCTTTTCGTCCATATCTCCTCTTGATAATTCTTTCAATTTTCTTCTCTTATCTACGACTTTATAGCTTTGTCCGTGCTGCCTCTTATGAGCAGCTCCTTCAACAACCCCATGATCACTCCTTTTTTCCGTCACCGGTCTTACTGAAACCCACTCTGACCCCGTTGTCTCTCTTTTTGCACCCTGGCTATCACTTCTTTCCAGTTTTGAAATCGCATCTGCAAACGTTTCCCCTCCCCTCGCTTCATCTTGTTCGTCTTTCCACCTAGTGAACCAAAGTAGTAGGATCGGTATGATGATAAGAGGTATGAGCAGCAAGATCCAACAGGTATTGGAGATATCTGTGGTAAGTGAAGTGGGTTCTTCTTCCGACTCTACAGTGAAAGAGATCTCTTTCTCGGCCTGGTTTCCGACTCGATCCACCGCTCTGACAGTTACGTCATACTCACGATCTTCAAGGTCTTCGAGTCGATAGTCCGTTTCGTTCTCCAGATAGATCCACTGGCCGTCGTCGATACGCAGTTCAAAGTAATGGATCCCACTCATATCGTCTGAGCCTTCCCACTCTACTACCACATTCGGTTGCGTGACCTTTTCGCCCTGCCCGGGAGAAAGGATCTCTAGTTCCGGCGGTACCGTATCTACCGTTATATTGATGATGTCGTGAACGGAAACGCCCCAACCTGTGGCTCTAACCTCTATAGTGTGATGGCCGTGGTCTAGATCTTCAAACTCATATGTAGTTGCTTCGTCTACATCGATCCATTCACCCCCGGTCAACCTCACCTCGTGACTATATACATTGTGTGAGTCCCATTCCAACTCTACTGCAGTTTCACCAAAAACGTCGCCTTCTCTAGGGGTAAGGATCTCCACCCATATCTCCACCTCTTCAAAGTGAGCCGTAACATCGATATCTTCTTCCAACACAACTGTTATTTCCGCATCCTCCTTTTGTGCATCATCTATATCTCCTGACCAGTGACTGAAACTCCAACCGTCGGCGGGAATAGCTCCTATCTTGACTTCTTCACCTTCTTCATGGACGTAACTACCGGGCTCCGGATCCGTAGTACCTTCTCCTTCCCTTTGGATAGTCAAAAGACGTTCATCCTCTCCTATTGGTCCAAAATTAGCCATCAGTTCCTTGTCGCCGTCCATGGTCACGGTGATCTTCTTTTCTTTACTTTCGTGATCGCCGGTCCATTCTGTAAAGTACATGCCCTCGTCCGGTATGGCCTCTACTACCACCTCGGCCCCCTCTTGATGCGTGTAATCCCCTGGTTCAGGTTCAGTGGTTCCGCCTTCTCCCGCCTCTATTGTGAGTTGATATTCGCTGATCTCTACGTTGAGACCAATTACCATGGAATCGGTATCTGAGACGTCACTATCTTCCTGGCTTTCAGCGGTCAGAGTCACCTCTATACTGTCTCCGTCTTCCGCACCTTCAGGTATGGTCACATCGACGTTCACTGTTTCTATATCACCTTGACCAACGGAGATCTCTTCAGGAGCGTCAATATCCCAGCCAGTTTCATAAACGGATATATCATAAGTATCTTCTACGTTACCCGTATTATGGACCTCGAAATCGTACGTATAGGTGCCTGGTCCATCTTCCGTAACATCTGATTGGGCGATGACCACGACTTCCCTGACCTCGGCTTGATCATAACTCACTATCATCGAATCAGAATGGGATACATCCGTATCTTTCTGACTCGACGCCGTTAAAGTGATATCGCTGCTTTCCAGATCTTCCACGTCACTAGGGATCTCAACTTCAACGTTCACCTCTTCCGTCTCACCGGGCGATACCGTCACTGTAGACGGAGAAGAGGCCGACCAGTCCGTTTTTTCCGCACTCGCGCTCAACTCATAGATATCTTCCGCATTGCCCGTATTTTCAACTTCGTAAATGTATGTGTGAGTGCCGGTATCGCTTTCCGTCTGATCTTGTGGAGCGTGAACCATGACTCCTATATCCTCTTCTAAAGTAACTTGCATGGAATCAGAATCCGTTACAGCAGGATCACTCTGGCTTTCTGCGGTCAAAGTGACAGTACTGGTTTCGCCTCCAACATCTTCCGGGATGGTCACTTCCACGTCGATCGTCTCTTTAGATCCAACGTCCAATGTGATCTCTACTATCGATGACTCGGCGATCCAATTTGTTTGATCCGCGTCCGCATCCAGATCATAGGTCTCTTCCGTATTACCGTTGTTCTCCACTTGATATGAGTAAGTGTAAGTTCCCGAACTGCCTTCAGACCTATCTTCTGGCGCCTGTACGAGTACATCTAAACGCTCTTCCAAAGCCACATTCATGGAGTCCGAATGACCCACGGTAGGATCTTTCTGACTCTCCGCCGTTAAAGTGATATCGCTGCTATCTCCTCCCGCATCGTCAGGTATGGTTACACTCACCTCTACGGTTTCTTCATCACCGCCACCTACGTCGACTTGTCCCGTTACATCAACAGTCCAATCCGGATCAGACGTCTCCGCCTCAAGATCGTACGTATCGTCTGTATTACCTGTGTTGTTAACTACAAAGTGATAATCGTATATACCTGAACTGTTTTCGGTGATGTCGGATGGAGCCTCCACTGCAACCCCCAAAAATTCCTGCCAGCTCAGATAGGGATAGCCGCTGTTCATCACCTCGAACTCGTCGATATCCCATGTATCCTGATCTCCTTCGTCATCGTTAGGGTTACCGACGAAATCCCACGGCTCGTCCAAACCTTCAGTACTCAAATCTGTAAAGGTAGACACATCTTTCATCTCGTCACTAGTTTTTCCTGTGCCGCCGTCACTTTCACTTACGCTAGAACTATCCACGTCCCAAAATGAATCTTCTATCTCGCTTCCTTCGTTTCGACCGATCAATCCTCCCGTAGTATCGTCCTCGGAACCATCTACAATACCTGCGGAATAGCTGTTGAATACAAAACTTGAGTGGATTTCACCTATCAGACCTCCGACTAAGGATTCGCCAGTCACATCACCCCTTGCATAGCTGTCCCTCATCTCAGAATACTCTTGTGCCTCCACCGTGACCTGTCCATAACCTTCGTTCCAGTCATCCAAGTCATCAACACTTCCTGTGTAAACCTCGTGCGGCTCGTTCCCCGTGTATTCCCAGTCACCGTCAGAAGTCGCTGCAGATATCGCATCAACATGTATGAAGCTGCCTCCACCACCACCTTCCTGTGCAAGATCTCCATCCCAGACACCTCCACCTCCTCCAGAGTAGCCTCCGCCGCCCCCACCATAGCCAGATTGTTCATCGTGATAACCGCTCTCTCCTCCACCACCGTATCCTCCTTGGCCAGCATAGCCATTGTTTCCCCCACTCAGGTCCGACCATGGATATCCGCCTTCTGCATAATTATCGGAATCATCATACTCGCCGCCTTTTGTTTCAAAACCTCCTCCTCCCGCACCTCTATTCCAGTCCCAACCTGTGCCTGTAGAACCATATCCTCCTCCTTGGCCGTCAGATCCACCATAGCCCGCACCCACAGAATCTGCATGATATGCATCGTTTCCAAAAGTCGACGTTGCGGCTCTCTTGTTGGCATGATCGTGCATCCCCGCGCCGGCGCCACCGCCGGCGATCACCAAAGGAACGTCGTCCCTCACAACAAAACTTCCTCCACTTCCACCTGGCGAGATCCCTGAGTCTCCTCTCTGTCCCACCGCGATACTGAGTACATCCCCTTCGTTCAATCGGATCTCGGCCCGGATCACGGCACCCGTGCCTCCATCATGATCCCATGAATCACCACCTTGAGCGCCTCGGACCGTTATTGTATAATCGCCGGTGAAAGGTACGGTCCACGTCTGTATTTCCCCCTCACTTCCTGTCGATACGGCCTCGAAGACTTCTTCCGTGCTCTCTGACACTGAAAAACCGATCAGCCCCCCTACTTGAGAAGACCCTTCTACCTCGGCATAAGAAACACATTCGGCAACATATCCACCTCTGTTCTCCCCCGCTAGTCCTCCCACTCTACTTTGTCCGACCACATCTCCTGTAGCATACGATCTCAGCATCTCACCGCCTTCATAGTTGATCCCAACAAGTCCACCCGCTCGGATGTCTCCGGTCACGTCTCCGGTAGCGTGGCAGTTGTTCACCGCCCCTTCATTCATTCCCACTAGTCCACCTATGGCCCAATGGTCGTCGCTCTCTTCGCTCGTTTCTATGACGCTGCCTGTTGCATACGAGTTCTCTACTGTACCTCCATACTCGTTCATCCCTATAAGCCCGCCTACCCGCCCTCCACTAGCGCTTACGTTTCCCGTCGCATAGGAGTTCGACACCGTGCCCTCATTCATTCCTATGAGCCCACCTACCCGCCAACCTTCTCCACTCACTTCTCCTGTAGCATAGGAGTTCGACACCGTACCGTAGTTACTTCCTACTAGTGCGCCTACATCACCATCGCCGCTCACATCGTTGTGGATCAGACCCAAGTTCTTGATCATACCGCTATCTCCAACGTATCCAAAAACTCCGACATGTTCTTCATTCGACCTGTTGATATATAGATCTTGGATAGAGTAACCATCACCATCTAAAGTGCCCATAAAAGGAGTGGAATCGTCTCCTATGGGGTCCCAACCGTTCTCAGAGTCCACCAATTCGTCGTAGCCATCACTTCCTTCGTCTAGGTGGGCACCTAAATAAAAATAAGCGTCTGTTGCTAAAAAATCTCTCAAGCTATCTAGATCATACCAGTCTTCTATGGGAACCGTATCAAAATGAGCACTCACCTCTTTATTCTCGTCCATGATGACCGTAGTCTGTTTATCAGTACCGGAATGATCCCCGTCCCAATGACCGAATTCATGGATATCTGCGGCTAACGCTTCTAACTCCACGTCGGTACCGTAAGGGGTCACAAAAGTATCCTGGTCCGTCACGGTTTCTTGCTGGCCGTTCCAAGAAACCATCACGTCTCCTGTCAAAGGATCCGGTACCTCGACTTCCAAGGTCGGCTCTACTTGCTCGCTCACCCATGTGGTTGGCTCGTTCGCTGTGTACTCGCGAACACGGATCCAATCCATATAGTGTGTACCGCTGTTAGCCCACCAGGAAGAAAGTCCCACGTGACCGCTGGTCCATGTTCCGTCCGAAGCCGAAACAGTGTTTTCGGCTATGCTGGCATGGATGATGTCGTCGTCGAACCAAACGTCGTACCTGTAATTACTAGCTCCTGTGTTAGCACCAGCAGCTAAAACTTCGTATCCTCCTCCTTGGATCTTCATCATTCGATAGTCGCCGATTGCGCGCGAGATGTAATTGTTGCTCTGATCTTGGATCAAGAATCCTTGTCCTACGTATTCAGAGGCAGGATCTATCATCGCTTCGACTCTTTGCTCCCTGTTCATCTGAGCCCCTGTGTAATAACACACTTGAGGATAACCATCAGAATACCATGCCAATCTACCGTTGTCGTGATAAGGTTGTCCACCCCCTTCGTTGGTCCAACCGTCCACGTCACCGTCGCTGAAATCGTCATAGACTTGGAAGGTGGTATCTGGATCGGTAGCAGGAGACGCGTCTGGATTTCCGTAATACAAGTAAATTGTTTTCGAGCTGGAACCATCTACGGGATCGGATAATCTAACCCATATCGTGCTTTCTCCCGTATTATCCCAGGATTGTATCCAATAACTCAGTTCGCTCACCCCGTCGGTATCTGTGAACCTTAAATCTTCACCATCAGGATCTACACCTTCATAAGGGTCGCCCATCACAGAGGTAGTTAGTGTCACCACAACCTGATAATCAGACTGGATTGGGTCATCGGTCGAAACCGTGACTTCTCTACGGTAGCTCCAATCTGGATCGTACCAGTCCATAGTATGGATAGAACTTTCCTCTGATCCTGAGAGCCCTCTTTCGATCTGAGCCTCTATCTCGTAATCATGATCATCATTTTCAACATCAAGCAGGGACGCTCCGAGACTCGACACTACTAACAACAGGACTACGATAAGCCCAACTAGGTTATTTCGAGGGGTTCTAAGCATGTCTATGCCTACATCTAATGATTTTTTCCGAGGTATTAATATGTTTTTAGCATTTACCCCTTCTTTTTCCTCTATTATCTTGGCCCGATGATCACGTCTTTATCGTCTTCTCTTTCCACCTGCCAGAAAGGAAATATATGGCAGATAAACCGGCCCCTATCACATTACTGGCGGCCATGCCGTACCATATCCCTACCACTCCCATACCGAATCCGATATCCAGAACGACAAAACCGAGATTTATAGCAGATAGAGCTAGAAGTGCCGAAAGAAACAAGCGGAGACCCCATATCCTGAACAGTGTAAGGAACAGTACCGGTAGAGTATGGCCAGTGCCTTTAAAAGTGGAGTCGAATATCCTGTAAATTCCGAAGAAAGGTATGGACATGGCGAAAATACCCAGGTACATCCCGCCGATCCTTATGACCTCGGCGTCGTCGATGAAGAATGCTATTATCTGCGATCTGAAAAGGACCACCAGAGCACCCATGATGATCAGCATCAAAAAGGAGACCAACAATGCCCTTTTGACTATCGTCTCTCCCCTTTCCTCCTGATCCGCACCTACATTCTGTCCCACCATGGTCATGGTAGCTCCCGCAAAGCCCCATATACCTATGGTCATCACGTGGATCACACGTCGTCCTATCCCGTAGGCAGCGACTGAAGCGTCTCCGAAGATAGCGACGAGTGCGAACAGAACAACGAATCCGACGGCACTTTCAGCCCTTGCTACCGTAGCGGGAGCACCTATCTTGAGTATCTGCTTTATCCACCTCAACTTGAGTCTCATGCTTTCTAGACTTATCCTGATACCGACCCTGCCCGAAAATAGAAGATATATACCAACTACGGCGGATGTGGTCCTTGCTAAGGCGGTGGCTATGGCGGCTCCTCTGACCCCCAATTCCGGAAAAAAGAACAACCCGAAGATCAAAAGAGGATCGAGTATTAGATTTACAAGGACCAATACGCCTCTTATCAGCATCGGTCTCACCATATCGCCTATACCTCTCAACAAAAATCTAAATGCTATGTAGGAAAAGACGAAAGGCATACTGAGACTCACTATCTGAAGATAATCTATGGCGTGGGGAAGCGTGGTAGAAGGAGTACCCAGTAAAGTCAAGATATAGGGGGCGGCGAAGTACCCGATCAGACCCGTGGCGACACCGATCACCATGAGAAAACCGAAGACCTGGCCCGCGGCTTCTTCCGCTTTCTTCCCTCCTCCTGCACCAGTATGTTGAGAGACCAGTGAGACTCCTGCCGTGGAAAGACCCATCCCCAAAGATAAAAACGTGAAAAGTACGGGCCATGCCGCCGCGGGTGCACCCACTTCCGCCCTACCCAGTCTACCCAACCAGTAGGTATCCACTATATTGAAACCCGTATGAAGAGCACTAGAGATCATGACCGGGATCGCCAGGACCAATATGGTCCTGACTATGGATCCCTCGAGTATCTCATCTCTTCTTTCCTCTTTGCTTTTAACGAATACGGATTTTACGTGATGATATCTGTCCCAAAAACCTTCTGATAGTCCCATATTTTACGACCGTTTTGCAGTTGTCTATTGAACATGTTTTAAAAATTTTTAGTATGGATATGAATCTTTAAAGATCGTTATGCACAGCAAAGATCAGAGTCACCATCACCGTGGAAAACATGAATGCCCATATGTTCAGGTACCAGATGAAAACAACCATGGCGTAAACCATACCTCTCCTGCCTATGGTATATTGGGCATTGCCTCTGATGAAAAGGCCGCTGAGATAATCCTCCGCGGAGGCTCCTGTGATCGCTTCGAGCGGCTCTATATCGGCTTTGATCAAAAAAGTTATCCTGATGAAGTGACGCAGCGAAAGAAGAAGATTGAAAAAAGAAAATATCAATGTTATCACTATAAGCCAGAATGGATATCCTTCCAGCAGTAAAGTCGCAGTCGTTTCTCCGCCGCCAATGGCGGGAAAACCGAAAAGGAAGCCTAGAAGTACGACCACCGTGGTGGCGAGAAAAGTAACAGCCATTATGATGTTCCTCAATTGATGCACCACCAGCAGATGTGATCTCTCTTCGAGAGCGGAACGGAACCAAGAACACACTGCACGATCGACCCTCGACCTCTTCGTATCTAAACCCCTCCTCCCAGGGAACCAAAGGTAAGCATAATGATAGCCCCAGTAAGATACCGCGAATATCACCAGCGCTGTGACCTTGATAATTTCCATTTTATGAGTTCACCTCGACCGATGATATGCTTTATACTCTATTAGTTTTTTCCGCCTTTTTTGAAAGTTTTGTAAAGTCAAAGGTATTTTAAGGGTTCGTTTCATTGTTATCGAAATAGAGGTCAAAGATCATGATCAAAAAGAACTTAGAAAGTAAAGTAGCTTTGGTCACAGGAGCCAGTTCCGGCATAGGTAAGTCAGTATGTGAAAGATTCGCAGGAGAAGGCCTTGATTTAGCACTAGCGGCGAGAAGAGAGGAAAAATTGGAGTCCATAGCGGACGAACTCCGTGAAAGTTGGGGAGTGAAAACTCTGGTCATACCTACCGACGTTGGCTTGGAAAAAGAAGTGGGCGAGATGGTAGAGAAAACCGTTGAAGAGTACGGAAGATTGGACATAGTGGTGAACAACGCCGGTGTGATCAGGTACGGAAAGATAGAGGAGTTCTCAACTGAAGATTACAAAACCATGATGGAAACCAACTGCGACGGCATGTTTTACACGACCAGGGCGGCACTTCCACATCTAAAGAAAAGTGATGGAAACCTGATATTCATAGGAAGTTTCGATGCCAACCATCCTCGATCGTTCAATCCCATCTACGCCGCCACGAAATGGTGGACTAGAGGATTTGCCCACAGCATAGAAAGTATAGTCGGCGGAGATGGGATAGCTGTGACCCTAGTGAACCCTTCTGAGGTCAGAACCGATATAAAAGACGGAAAAGGCAAAAAGTACAAGGAAAAATTTGACCCTGAAGAAGTTATCGATCCTGAAGAGATCGCGGAAGCGGTCTATTTTGCGGCATGCCAGAAAAAAAGTACCACCGTGAGCCAAATAGACTTATTCAGAAGGGACAAGATGAGTGATTTCTTTTGACGAGCTACTCAACTCTTCTCTTTCTCTTCCCTTTCCAACTTCTTCTCCTTTAGGTCTTTCTCTATCTCTTTTCTGTCCAACGGCATGACGGATTTTTCTATCGTGATGCCCGATGCGCCGTCGAAATCTCCACCATATTCCAGTTTACCTTTTACTTTTCCGCCCTTGCTTATCTTGACGCTTCCTACCGCCAGGATATCCGCGACTTCGGTGTTACCCCCTAAAAATACGTTCTCCGTGCTCTCGATATCTTCGGCCGATGAGTTTTCACCCATCTCTATACCGGCTCCTTTGATAAAACCTTGGACTTCAGAATCGTCGCCTATGAGGACTTTATCGGTGGCCGAGATCACTGAGCCTTCTATCTTTACTTCGTCGCCCACTTTTACCTCACCCGTTGCCTCCACTGAGCCGTGGATCACGGCGGAATCGTTTATCTCTACACCGCTTTCACACATGATGCTACCGTTGATCTCCGTCCTTTTCGGTATGACCGTTCTGTCTCCGCTCTGTATCGCGTATCGAGCGACACTCTCCCTTTCCTTCAACTCCTCTATCAACTGATCGTTTTCCTCGTCCAACTCTCTTACCTCTTCTTTCAGATCGAATATCTCGCTCTCCAATCTTTCAATCAACTTTTCCGTGTTATCGGAGAGACCTTTGGGCTCGTTACCGGTCATCTTAGTTATAAGATTCTGGAGTTGATCTCCGTGCTTCTCCAATATCTCCTTTTTTTCTCTCAAAACCCGTCTTTTTTCATCCTGAAGTTTTTTGTTTTTTTCCCTCTGAGTTTTGACTTTATCTTTGAGTTTATCGACCCTTTCTTTGTATGATCCCAACTTTTCTTCAAGCTCTTTTTCTTTGAACATACGAGCCCTCTATAACATATTGCATCGATTCCTATAAATGCTTTATTGAAGATCGAAGCGTAGAAAGATGAATGCTCAAAAAACAGGTTTTCCTATCTTTTTATACAGCGGCTTCTTCCTTTCAAAATAGTCGTCGTCGCCGAAGTATATCTCTTCATACCTTTCTCTTTGCCCCGCTTCTAGAAGATGTTGTATCTTGGACCAGACACCGTTCCTCATGTTCAACTTGTCCACATATATCTCTTGGACCTCTAGAGACGTCAGAGTCTCTTTCAACCTGTTCAATTCTTCGCCGCCGTCGTTCTCAAAAGGTAGAAGAGGGCCCACAAAAACCCAAACGTCGATACCTTCCTCTTTCAACTCCTTTATGGCAGAAAGCCTATCTACTACAGGAGGTGCGTCAGGTTCGAATCTTTTTCTGAAGTCATCGTCCAGAGATGTGATGGTGAAACCGACATCGGACTCCATCTCTCTCAACAGATCGATGTCTCTTTTTACCATACCTGACTTGGTCTGGATAAGCACAGAAAAACCGTGATCAGAGAGCTGTTTGAGACATCTTCTGGTCAGCTTGTATTCTCTTTCAGCCTCCTGATACGGTTCAGTAACGCTGCCTATCCTCCCCATACCTTTATCTTTTCCGTCAGCCTCTTCCGAAACTTTCTTGGGTATGTTCCTTTTGACGTCTAAAAATTCGCCCCAAGGACGTTCCTCTTTTATAACGAACGGAGCATAACAATATAGGCATCCGTGAGAACAACCCCTGTAAGGATTCAAGGAGTAATCCGCTTCCAACGCGGAGTCGGACAAAGCCTTCTTACAGCTGATCTCTTTGATGTCCAATCCTGCGATCTCGGGCTTTCCAAATTCTAGTTCCAATGTCTTTCCTCCTCAAAAACAAAATCTTTTTCTTCTTCATCATCGAACGAAGCAAAATCCGTCAACCTGGTCTGGTAAAGCGCATCCCTTAAAACTTCGCTGTGCTGTTTCCACGTGTCCACCTTTATATCCAATCGTGTAGAGATATGAAAAAGTGCCTCCTTCAGCGTATCGAAAGTTTTGGGTTCTTTTTTCAAAGCTTCTCTCACGTGTTCTCTCACATTCCATACCCCCACGGGCATTATGTAACCAGGGTGAGTCTCTCTGAGTATCACCGCCCCGGCCTGTCTCTTTTCCCTTGACAGTTTTTCCGCCACCGCTAATCTAGCGGCGTAAAAGCAACCGCCTATCTCCGCATAATCCTTCCTGCCCTCGTACCTCTCGTGGCTGGATATTATCGCTATATCTTTACCGTAGGGATTCCAGGCCGTTTCTGGGTACCAGGCTTCCACAAGTTCATAGATCCATGTGCGGGGCAGCATCAGGATCACCCACCTGTTATCCAATTCCCATATCTCGTAGACCCTGTACTCGTCTATAGGTCTATGATCTTTCACTTCCTCCCTTAGGTTCTTCCCTATGGTGTCATCCACCGCAGTTATACTCCACCTGGTGGGAACGAACTTTCTGTTGTCTTCGATACCGAAAGAACCGACGCTGAAAGCTCTCTGTATCTTCGAGATGTAAACGTCTTTTTCATAAAGATTCAAGACCGCATCCACAGCTTTCAGATCCGTATCAAAGTATGCCTTATCCAGCCGTTTATCGAATTTGATAGTTCCCAGGTCGAGTTCCTTTAAAGGACCGGAAGGTCCATAGGGTTGTACCGAGTCAGAGAGCTGGATCCTTCCTCCCGGTTTCTTTTTAAAAAAAGCTTCCACCTCCGCAGGATCCTTTGAAAGGGCCATCTGCTGCGTGAAATCAACTACTCTATCTCTACCGTCGAATTTGTCCACCCGTAGAGGATACTTTCCTCTTATCAGCTTCGTTCTATTTTCTACTATATCGTCTATCTTTTTACCGACCCACAATTCTGGCATATCGAGTTCGCTGGTATCTCCGTGGAAAGGAGGTACGAGAGGACCGATATCTACTTTAGGATATCCATACCGGCCTACAAAAACGCCCGGGGGAGAAGATCCGGAGATGTCCGTATCATCCACCATAGACTTGGAATCCATATGGTGATAATATTTTACCATCACCGGACAGCGTTCTCTCCCGCAGAGGTTTTTAGAACCCCTGCATCGGGCGCACATCTGTTTACTTTGAACGAAATGCTCGTCGTCGGCTAGGTCTAC
>PWHU01000115.1 GCA_003555395.1 Thermoplasmata archaeon | reverse complement strand
TTTCGAATCCGCTGAGATCACGAACAAAGGAGTGGGCTCAGCCGGACGAATCTATTTCGCCAGAAATCGATGAGTCAGTGGAATCTTTTGATTCCACGTATTTTCGAATCCGCTGAGATCACGAACAAAGGAGTGGGCTCAGCCGGATTCGAACCGGCGACCTCCGCCATTTTGAGCGTCAGCTTAAAGCCAGTGGATTCCTTTGGGATCCGACGCGTGTCAAGGCGACGTCATAACCAACTAGACTATGAGCCCTTCAGTACCTTGCTAATTAATATGAGCGGATATATATCCTTTTTCCCTGTCTTTTTTATTTTTAGATGATCTAGCATTCTTACACGGGAGCATCTCAGCTTCCTAAGATTTAAATCCCCTATCGCTTTGATTTACCCAACGATGTCTAGAGAATTCAGCATTGTTGAACCCGGAAGTCCCGAATCCATCACTAAAGCAGAATACTCCGAAGAGGAATATGTAGAACACTTCTCGGATCAGGTAGAACTAGAAAGGCGGGAGGAGATGGAGAGACACGAAAGAGAGATGAGAGAACTGTCGGGATGGGAAAGACAGAAAAGAGGTAGGGCTATACTCAATTCTAGGGCGAGAGACGAGGGGACCGCTTTGGGAGGAAAATTCATGGTCAAGTTCGTCAGGAAAGACGGTCTCCCCGAAACCGAGATAAGCGTGGGAGATCTGATCAGGATCAGTAAAAACGAACCTCTATCAGACGAGAATCCTTCCGGCACAGTCACCGAAAAAACCAACTATTCTATCAAGGCAGCATTCGACGATAAACCACCTGGTTGGATTTACGACAAGGTCAGAGTCGACCTTTACGTTAACGATATCACTTATCAGAGGATGTTAGAGGCGCTGGAAAAGATCAAGGGTCTTAAAGGTAAAAAAAGAAAATTGATGATCAAGCTTCTAAGCGATGAAAGTCTGCACACTGAACATATCGATGATCTATACTTGTCCAATCAGATGTTGAACGATAGTCAGAAAGAAGCGGTGATAAAGGCCTTGGAATCCGATGAGATACATCTGATACACGGCCCTCCCGGTACCGGAAAGACGGTGACTTGTGTCGAAGTGATAGAACAGGCGGTTGAAAAAGGGCAAAAAGTCATCGCCTGTGCGGATTCAAATACGGCGGTGGACAACCTGGTAGAACATCTAGTATCTAGAGACCGAAAAGTGGTGAGAGTCGGCCATCCGGCTAGAGTGACTCCCATCTTGAGGGAACATACGTTGGATTATATATTAGAGAACAACGCGACCTACAAGAAGGCGGAAGAACTTCGTGAAAGGGCCTTTGACCTGAAAGACGAACAGGAGAAGTACACCTATCCTAGCGGTCGGTGGCGGCGTGGTCTAAGCAACGAAGCCATACTGAGTCTAGCCAGGAAGGGCAAGAGTAGTAGAGGTATACCCTCCGATAAGATAAAGGAGATGGCGAAGTCGCTTGAGATCCAGGAGGAAGTGGACGACCTGTTCGATAAGATAGACGAGTTGGAGGAAAAGGCAGTAGACGAAATTTTGGAACGATCTGAGATCGTCTGCACGACAAATTCTTCTTCAGCTTCACAAGCGCTCGAAGGTAGAGAGTTCGACCTATGCGTTATAGACGAAGCTACCCAGGCTACTGAGCCATCCTGTTTGATCCCGATAGTAAAAGCCAAAAAGCTGGTGATGGCCGGCGATCACAAGCAGCTTCCACCCACCATCTTGAACGAAAAGGCCAAAAAGGAAGGTCTCTCCGAAACCATGTTCGAGCGGCTTATAGCTCTTTACGGTGAAGAGATAAAAACGATGCTGCGGGTTCAATATAGGATGCATGAGAAGATAATGAAGTTCTCAGACGAGAGATTCTACCGGAGCGAGATCAAGGCAGACCAAAGCGTTAAGAGGCACACTCTTTCGGATATAGTCGAAAAATCGACATCGGGAAAGTTCGATGAAATATTAGAGCCTAGAGAACCCATCGTATTGGTCGATACGTCAAGTGAGATGCCTGAAAGGAGCCGCTCAAACTCGACTTCAAAAGAAAATCCGGGTGAAGCGGTCCTTGCGGGAGAACTAAGTAAACGATTCCTCAAGATGGGGCTAGATCCAGTGGATATAGGAGTGATCACTCCATATCACGACCAGAGTGATCTGATAAGGAGTAAGATAAAAGAGGAGAACATAGAAGTGGACACCGTCGACGGTTTCCAAGGTCGTGAAAAAGAGGTGATCATCCTCTCACTCACAAGAAGCAACCGAGAAGGTAACATCGGATTCCTTCGTGACCTGAGAAGATTGAACGTCAGCATAACCCGTGCAAGAAGGAAACTCGTGGTTATAGGAGACGTATCAACACTTTCTTCTCATCCTGTGTACGAAGAACTCTTCGATCATATCGAAAGAGAAGGAAAGAAGGTAACGATCTCTCTGTAAATCCATAAAATAATATAGGGCGGCGAACTTTTATCGACTATCAGGAAGATGATGAAATAAAGGTGAAATTTATGGATGAAGATCCGCTGACGATATATTTTGATGGAGAACATTACGACGGTTGGACTGAAAGAACTGTGGATATACCATTTTACAAAGAGCAAGTAGAAGAACACGGCGATCCCGTCTTAGAACTCGCCTGCGGGACCGGTAGACTCACTATCCCCATAGCGAAAGAAGGCAACAAGATAATAGGATTGGATATATCCAAGCGGCTTTTGAAACATGCCGAAAAGAAAGCCTCGAAAGAAGACCTCGGTATCGATTGGATATTAGGAGACATGAGAAATTTTTCACTGGATAAAAAATTTAAACTCATCTTCGTCCCTTTCAACTCTATACAGCATATACTGTCTCTCAAAGACTTGGAAAGAGTTTTTGAAAACGTAAAACGTCATTTGCAACCAGAGGGTAGGTTCATCGTCGAATTCTTCAATCCTGATCTAAACATCTTGAATAGGGATCCTCAAGAAGAACACGAGGTGATGGAATATGAAAATCCATATGGAGAAGGTAAAGTAAAGATCACAGAAAATACATCTTACGAGAAGGCAAAACAGATCCTACATCTGACCTGGTTCTACGATTTTGAAGACAAAAAAGAGTGCAGAGAATGGACCAGTAGGATATGGTTTCCCAAAGAAGTGGATGCTGTACTCAAATACAATGGATTAGAGATAGAGCACAAGTACGGCGACTTTGACGGATCACCCTTCACGAACAATTCAGGACAGCAGATCGTGGTTTGCAAAAAAAAGCTATGATATTAATGAAGAGCGTATCAAGATGAGGGATCACATGTTCTATGGATCGCTAAAAAAACTCGAAGATGGAATCAGGATAGATGATCTTGATCTATCCGTCCAAAACATAGAAGAGGGCAGGATAAAAGACCAAAAGTATTTTGACCTCTGTATAACGAGTCAAGGAAATGAAAAAACGTTGATGAGGATCAGCGTCTACATGGGCCGAAAACCAGATTACATGCCTTGGGTAGAGATGTTCGGTATAAATGCCCGTCTGGAAGTCGGAGACGAGATCTTCGAATATTTTGGTTCTACCGTGGAAGAAAAGATACTAGACCTTTTCACCTCGGATATGAACGAAGGTGGAAGGATCTTCGTGGAGTATCAGCGGGATAAATGCACAAGAGAGGAACTTTCCATCGGTGTTCCGGAACCATGTACCAGGCTTGGCTACGAGCTTTTCAAAAGAGACTTCACCTGGTTCAAGGACTGGTACTTTGCCGAAGGGTTCTACGAGGGAGGGCAAAAACTCCAAGCGGAGAAAGCCATAGATGATGAGCATAGAAGAAAACACATGATGCACATAAGAAAAGAAGTGGATGCCCTTCTAGAGAAAGATGATCTTAAAGAACAGGTCGAAGAACGAGCCTATGAGATCTTAGACTATATAGAAAAGTAGACATCATCGAACCAATCTAGCGCTACTGACCTCTCCGCCACATCTTGGACATTCGTCTTTCGGCTCCTTCAGCCAGCGTCGGCATTTTACGCACCTGTACTCCCACTCCCATTCCTCGTCTATCTCCTCTTGAGCTATGCCCTTAAAATCCACATCCATGGATCTAGCTAGATTCTGGATGGAGTAATCATCCGTGACGATGGTAGCTTCTATGTATATTGCTAGAGCTACCACTTCCATGTCGGTATCGGACAGCCGTATGTCATCTCCAGTCTTGCTGGCATGCTGTCTTACCCTGTTCATCACGTTGCCCGGCGGCTCGAGTTCACTGAGGCCCGCGGCTCTCATCATCTCGAGCTTTCGATGCCATCGTCCTCCTTCCTTTATCTCTGAGAGCACTCCAGGAGGAACGTAGAGATCCTTGTCTAACGGTATGTCTTTGCCGGACAGTATGGCCGAGGTGTCGAGTACGTACTTCATCGTACAAACATACTTCAAGGTGGATAATATCCTTTTGCCTCGAGAGCAAGTATTTTTAACCTGTGCATGTATGAAAAATCATGACAGTTTACGAGTTCGAAGGAAGAAAACCGGAGATCCATGAGAGCTGCTATGTGGCAAAAAGCGCTACAGTGATAGGAGACGTTACTCTTGGTAAGAGCTGTTACGTAGGTCCGGGCGCTCGGATAAAAGGTGATTACGGGACCATCGCTATAGGAGATAGATCCAATGTACAGGAGAACTGCGTAATACATGCAAGACCCGATGAAAAAACCGAGATAGGCGATTGGGTAACGATAGGACACGGTGCGATAATCCACGGTGCCACCATAAACGATTACGCCGTTGTTGGTATGGGATCTATAGTCAGCGACGAAGCCGAGATCGGAAGATGGGGCGTGGTTGGAGAAGGTGCGCTGGTGACTAACGGACAGACAGTTGGTGATGAAAAAGTGGTCGTAGGAGTTCCCGCAAAGGCGATAAAACAGATATCGGATGATTATAAAAGCAGGTGGAAAAAGATAAAAGAGGAGTACGCCTCCTTCCCGCGGCGGTATAAAGAGAATTTAATAAAGATGGATTAATCTACATCAAGCACAACAGGTTTCTTGTTCTCTATATACTCTCTAAACGTTAGAACTTCGCTTTGAGTTTTCTCTGCCGTTTTCCATATCTCTTCAGTTTTCCCCTCAAAATTTGATTCTCTGGTCAGATGATGATCGTAAAGCATGGTCTCGAAGTCGCACTCTTTCACAATGCGCGAAGCGTTCTGTACCGAACGGTTCAGGTTGAAGTTGTTCAACATGTAACCCAAAAGGTAGGTGGCGGGACCGTCCATTATCAAAAAGTCCGGATCTTCTTTGATCATCCATTCCGTATAGTCTTCTACGGTAGGCCCCTGTATATCTGAGGTGTAGAGGAACTTTTCACGGTTCTTCTCGATCATGATCGCTACGATCCAGCCCGTTTTCGAATACTCGATACCGTGGAAAAGTGGTTCGCTGAACCTTATGGTAGTCTTACCAAGTTTTATCGTCTCGCCGTCGGCATAGTGGACTTTTTCCAGCGGCTCTTCGACGTGTTTTTCTTCACTCCAGATCTCAGTCCTTCTGAAAAACTTTTCTCTCCACTTCTCGTGAAGCTCTTTTCTCCTCTCCCCGTAATCTCCTTCGTCTAGCTCTTGAAGTAGAGGTAGGTCTTTCAAAGGGTCTTGGTAGTCTTCTTCGCTGGGCTCGATCTTGAATTCGTCTAGCTCTTTTTCACTCCCGTTCACTGCCAAAATCGCCTGCAAAAATTTTCGACTCCGTTCCCATTGAGATGGGTTTATCCATCTATTGGGATCTTTGACCCATATCTCTTTATCCGAAAATACGGACGTAAAGTCGATCCCGCTAGTGCCGGGCAGAAAATGATGGTCGTAATGGTAATGGGAGACGAACACATGTTCAGCATCCTCTGCGGCTCTTTCGACGGCTTTTCTAGCTTTGTCCAGCAGGGCATATTTCTTTTCAGTCTTCATCGGAAAGCTCTTCTGCATGACTGCGGCCGCCGGATCGATAATCATGGAAGTATCGGAGGTCTCGACCTTCACACACATACTCTTCGCGCCCATGCTGTCGGACCAAACCGGCTTCACTTCTATATCTTTCATATCGATCTCCCGATTGTGCTCGTTACTTATGCTCTTTAGCCACCTTCATGAATGCATCAGTGATCTTCATCATTCAGTTCTTTTATAGCTTCCTCACAATCCTCCACCCAGAGCTTCATGCCCATATCCTCAAAAACAGATTTTGCTTGTTCTATATGCTCTTTAGCCTTCTTCTTTTTCCCTTTCGCTTTATACATCAGCCCATACTCGTAATTGACCTCTGATAGCTCTTCCCTGTCCCCAACACTTTCCAGTACTTCCATACCTTTCTCGAATTCCTTTGCGGCCTTCTCCAAATCTTCCTGCTCTCTATATACCATGCCGAGGAGCCTGCGGCTGATGCCCTCTCCCATCTTTGCGTTCATATCTAAGGCCATCTGAAGAGCTTTTTTCGCATGTGCCTCGGCCACACCCATATTTCCTTTCTTGATATGTGCCTCGGCCAATCCAGTCAGTGTCATCGTGATGCCTTCTTTATCCCCTATATCTTCTGCTATATCAAGACAGGACTCGTAATAATCTAGTGCCTTGGATATATTCTCTTTGCTGAGATACAGATTCCCGATGTTGTTGAGAGACAGGGCGGCACCATGTTTGTCACCGATCTCTTTTGCCACATCCAAGCCGCGCTCATAGTAATCTAGGCTTTTTTCTAGTTCACCTCTATAATGATAGAGAAGACCGATATTCCCAAGGGAGATTACAGTACCATGTTTGTCACCGATCTCTTCCTTTATATCGAGGCTAGTCTCAGTGTAATCCAATGCTTTCTTCAGTTCGCCTTTATCTCTGTATATGAGTCCAAGGTTGTTGAGCCTAGAAGATATACCTCTTATATTGCCCAACTCCTCATCTATGTCTAGCCCTCGTTCATAATATTCTAGAGCCTTGTCTAACTCGCCTTTGTTGTAGTATATGATACCAAGGTTGTTCAGCGAGTCACTAAGTCCTTCAGAATCATTTATCTTATTCCTTAGACCTATAGCACTTTGGAGAAAATCCTCAGCCCTTTCATAATCTCCCTTCCGCAGATACACAGATCCGAGGTCATGCAGAGATTGAGCCCTTTCATCTTTCACATCAAGATCTTTTGCCAGCTCTATTTCTTCTTTGAAAATTTCTATAGCTTTATCGTAATCTCCCTGTCGGAAGACCGACCAACCTTTCTGATTCAACAATCTGTCTCTTTCTACATCTTTATCTCCAACTAACGAGAGCCCTTTTTCGCAGCATTCGAGTGACCGTTCATATGATCCCTTCTCTCTCAAAACTTCAGCCATCTTACCGTAGAATACGGCTTTTTCTTCTCCTTCAGTGAGTTTCAAACCTTCCTGATAGTAATCGATAGATTCGTCGTATTCCCCGATGATTTTCAAGATGTCGCCTAATGCTTTCAATATATCGGTCCTATCGACCCCTATATCTTCCTTCACCTCTTCTTTGACTTTCTCCCCACTATCTAAGGCATAGCGATAGAATTTTAGCGTTTCCTCATGGGCATACATCTCTTCGGATCTCTCTGCCGCTTTGAGCGAATATTCAAAGCTTTTATCGGTCACCCTCCCAAGATAAAAATGTCGGCTGAGATCATATACCACTTCCTCGTCTTCATGTATATATCTCTCCAGCTTTTTACCTATCTCGCGGTGCCGCACCCTTCTGCTTGATCTTGTCAGATTCTCATAGACCATCTGACGTATCACCTTGTGATCAAATTCGTATATCTCTTCCTCTTGGTCTCTTTTCTCACGTATGATCCTTTTTTCGATCAACTCGTCCAAACCATCCAAGAATATATCTATGTCGCCTATCACCTCTTGGAGCAGGGGCCCTCTAAATTCGGCTCCTATCACCGCACCCATCTTCAAAACTTTTTCCGCCGGTACGGAAAGATCGGTGAGCCTCTGCATCACCATCTCTTTTATAGACGTGGGTAATGAAAAATCCCCCATCTCGTCCAACGTCTCTAAGATCTCGCCAACGAACAGAGGATTGCCTTCCGTGATGCGATATATTTCGTCGGTTCTGCCGGTCATGTCTCCAGCAAGTTCATCTATGTCATCCTTTGTCAGCCTTTTGAGTTCTAAAGTCTCTATCAATCTTTCGTGCCTCAGTCGACTGATGACCTCATTCAAGGGGTGATCCTCATCGATATATTCCAACCGATAAGCCCCACACAACAATATGGGGATCTTTTTTACATTACGAGCTAGATAATGAAACAGATGGAGTGAAGAAGTATCGGCCCAGTGAAGATCGTCTATAAATATGAGTAGAGGTTTAGAAGAGCTGGTATTACGTTGGAAGACATCTAAGAAGGCCCTGTAGATGTTGTCTTTAGCTATCTCAGGTTTTACTCCTCTGACTCTCTTTACGGGTTGGAGTGCGGTTTCTATAATGTCCTGTTTATGGCTCTCTCTCTCCCTCCTTAATAGTTTGTCCGCTATCTCGGTGAACGGCCTATAGGGCTGAGGATGCTCGTAATGCGAGCATTTGCTGGAAAAGAAATCTACATCTTTATTTCCATCTGCGAATCTTTCGACGAAGGTAGTTTTACCTATGCCGGCTTCGCCCCTCACCATTATCGTCCTACCATTTCCGGCCTTGATCTCCTTCAGGATGTCCGCGAGCGTTGATAGTTCCTTTTCCCTACCAACGAAGTCTGATTTATGGGCACTCGTAGACACCTCAGATTCCTCTTCCATATTACAGGTGAAGTAAAAATAGAATATAAAAATCATTTCATCATATGTGATATTTCGATCGTGACTTCCGCTGAGAGTGTAGCGTGTCAAAAATGTTCATCGTTTTCTGAACTATAGTCAATGACCCGACTTTTTCTACTCACGAGGAATTAGATAAATTCCTCTTGGTCACAAAAGTGAATTTTGTTCCCACAAGGAATTAGATAAATTCCTCTTGGTCACAAAAGTGAATTTTGTTCCCTTGGAGGGTCTTTGACACATTTCGGGAATCAAATTCCCGATGGTGTAACAGTTTTGAAAAAATTATTACTGACTTAGAAAATCTCCGATCTTCTGAGACTCGAAGGAATAGAAAGCGATTCCTGTAGATGTTTCAGGAACTCGTTCCTGACCTCTTGGGAAAGTCTACTCTCCTAAAAGAAGTTACGAGTTCCACTATATTTTCAAATCCTCTATATCCTCTTCAGTTTACCTTACTGCTAAAAAATTCAAGATCCGCTTCAAAACTTCTTCGTCGTCTATTATCTTCTCGAGTTCAGAGATGTCCTTCGGTCTCTTTCTGAAGATAGATGCCGCTCTTCTTTTACCTATACCAGGTATCTCTTTAAGGTGTTTGAAAGCCGCCTCCTCCACCCGCAAAGGTTGATGTACTCCGGTGACGCTTCGATAGCCGTGGTCGGTGACTCTCACGTCATGATATTCGCCCAGATCGAGGGGATAATTTATGCCCACCAGGAGAGGATAAGTCCCTATCTGTCTGCCGAAGGTGGTGTTCCCATCCATCTTTTCCATGTACACGTCTTTGAGAAGAGTTCCTTCGGGGAGCATCTTTTCCAACAACGGTCTGTCGATCTCCTTCCTGACTTTTTCCTTGAAACGCTTGAACTTCCTTTTATATCTTAACTCAAGACCTTTTTCATGAGAAAGGACCTGCCTTATGTTTATCCTTCTTAGCAGAAGGTCTTCTTTTAGCAGTTCCTTTAAAAAGTCAAAATTTTTATCATAGGTCTTTTTCGTTTCGCCTTTCAATCCGCCCAAAAAGTTTATACCGGGAAGGAGTCGAGGCATACCGGTGCTGCCGCGCTCTCTACCGACTTTATTCATCAACCTTACAGCCTCCTTAACTTGTTTCGGTGTAGAATTCAGATTGTTCTCTTCTATGACCCTTTCGTCCGCACTCTCAAGACCGAAGGCAAGAACGTTACCGGAAGTGGTGTACTCCACCAGCGTTCTTAGTATATCTTCACTCCTTTCGGGATATTCGGCTAAGACCGCAGGATTGGCGTTATCGAGGTGGAAAACCTTGAGTTCCGGGCACTTCTCATCTATACCTTTGAACAATTTCTTTATCTCGTCTGGGTTCGGCACTGGTACCTCTTCTTCTCCGATACCTTCGGCTTTATAACTGATGGTACAGGACTGCCCGCCGAGTCTGAAGTTTCTCACACCCTTCTCATAAAGCAGCTCCATCTCTTCGATAATATCTTCCTGTTCTCTGAATCTAGGTTCGCCGTAATCGGGCTCGGAACAGAAAGAGCAGCCGCCTGTAAAATATCTGGGACATCCTCTATAGGCGCTCATCTCTATGAGCAGCGGATCGGGATAAAAAGGATGTCTCTCCACTACTTTATGCCCGAATTTCAACCAGTCCTCCATCTCTAGAGGTTCGGCCCACCTGTCTCTCTCCTTTCCATAAAGTGAGTCGTAAAAGTAGGCTGCAAGGTCCTTAGCGGCGTAATGATCGTAACCCTTCACATCTTCATATCTCGCGAAAGGTCCTCCCAAGAAAGTCTCACTTGGCTCCTCTGCGATCCTTTCAGCTTCCTCTACGGTCATTGGAGTCCCGCCGAGGTACTTACCGGGCACGGTGACTCCTCCGTGTACGAGCACTATGTCTCCAAGGGGAAGACCGTTCTTTCTATACTCGTCAGCGGTGATGTATTCCCAGGCCAAGCCGGCCTCTCTCGCAACACCCACCAGCATCCTCGGTTCAGGAGATAGATAAGGCGGTACTCCCAGTAAACTAGGCTCGTCTATGTAACCGTCGACCACCAGGATATCGACTTTTTCTCTCCTCTTCGAAGGTTTCCGCCACTTTTCTTTATCCATGCTCGTACAACCTTTTTTTAGCCTTTTTGATGGTCCCGCTGGTCGTTATGGTTCTCACCTTTCCATCATCGATCAACATATCGTTCAATATCTCTATGGCTCTTTCTTTACCGGTATGTTTACACCTCACGATGCCCTTGTCGCCTTCGAACACCGTCAACCAGGGTTTTATCTCTTCGTATTCTTGTCTAGAAAATTCAGATCTGATCGCGTCGATCATGCCCCTTCTATCTGTCTTTCCTCCTTCGATGATGAAGGCGATGTACCGCTGCCTGTCTTCCCCTACTACCATACCTTCCTTTAGATGCACGTTTTTAATAAATTGATTGGTTCCGTCCTCCTCGACCTAAACGTTAATTATCTCCCGCTTCAATGTAACTGATATATGATAAAGTTCTACTATCCAAGAGAAAGATTTCCCAGCCTCTCCGTCACCGGAGAAAGTTGCGCTCTTTCATGTCCGCACTGTGAAGGCAGGTTCTTACACGGGATGAAAGCCGTGACGGAACCGGAAGAGCTGTACTATTTTGCTTTAGAACACGAAGGAGCGGGAGGCAGCGGTTTTCTACTCAGTGGAGGTTTCACTAAAGCGGGGCGAGTACCGCTTGAGAGCTTTTTCAAAGTACTTCGCAGGATAAAAGAGAACACTTCTTTGGAGATAAACATCCATACCGGTATACCTTCCGAAGAGGTCATAGAAGGTCTGGTCACTTCAAACATAGATGCGGTTTCATACGATATGATAGGTTCAAAGGAGACCATCGACAGGGTATACGGCATAAACGTTAGCCCTGAAGATTACAGAAGAGGATATAATATGTTGAGAGAAAGTGGAGTTCCAGTCATACCTCACATAACCGTGGGATTGAACCGGGGTGAACTCGACGGCGAATTAAAAGCCGTTGATATGTTGGAAACTCCCTCCAAGCTGGTTTTGAATTCATTGATACCCAGCGGCTTCGGTAAAAGAGTAAAGAAAGATGATTTTTTCGCCGTTATGGATCACGTCAGCGAAAAAACGGAGATCATCTTGGGGTGTATGAGAGAGCGCGGTCGTTCCGGACTCGAGATCCAGGCCCTTGAACGCGGCGCTACAGGTATAGTCGTTCCTTCTAACGAAACCGTAGATTGGGCAGAAGATAGATTCGATATAAAGCGGTCGGAAAAGTGCTGTGTACTGTAAAATTCACTGGTAAATACCGGTGCCGCTGTACTTCTTTCTTATAGGGTAAAGCACGGCGGACCACTGGGAAAAGGTGGCCATGTAAAGAAAGCTTATGAAGGAAAGCCAGTAAAGCTTATTTTGTTCCATCTCCACATCCAGAAAGAGACGGACCGTCGTGTCGTCGCTGGAATTCAACCAGAGTACGAGCTCCTGAAATTCACGCTCCGGAAAGTCCTCAAAAAAACTTTTTCGAGAGTGATACGTAAGATTATCTGAGACCAGAGGATCACGAGTCCGCTTTTGATATATTGAAAAATCGACTTTTAGATCTTGTTCTAAATCTGTTAGATCGTAACTGAACTCCACTGTCATATTGCTGATAACTCTAAAACCGAAGCGGCCCCTAGAACCTAGTTCCACCTCTTTAGCTCTTCCTCCTTCCAGCTCGATCTCACTCTCATGTGAGGAACGCTCGCTTATCTCCTGGCCCAGGTAAGGAGTGTATAAAATCGCAAGGAAGATCAGCGCGATGATCACCATTGTAAATCCCTTTTTCATGGACTTCCTTGCCATCAAGCATTTAACGCCCTTACTGGGATGATGTTTGATCTCCGCTATCCTGAAGGCAAAAGATTCTATGAAAAGTATCAGTATCCAAGTGAAGAGCATCAGTAGAGGATAGAAAAACGGGAGATAGAATGGTGCCAATGAGCCGCCGTTAAGATGAAGTAGAAGAGGAAACAAGACTATTATCATCACAACCTGAGGCAAAAACACTTTTTTCTCTATGTTTTTCAACTTCTCTATCTTGTGGGATTCTTCAAGTTTATCTTGTAACTCCTGTAATCGCTTCACCCTTCTTATCTGAGTCCGCCCCTCTACTTTGCTCTCAACGTCCTTCAATTTCTTTCTAAGCTCGGGGCTTAAACCATCCTTTGGACTTTGTGTTCCTGCCATGACCCTGTTTTCCTCCTCATCTTATTATCTATACCTTTACCTGATGCAGAGGTAATAAATATTTTAGTTGGGTGACCTTAACGCCATTTGTACGGTGTAGATACATTTTCCTTTATAGGAGTTTCGCTCCCAGTTTCGATATCATGAAAGGTGCGGCAAATTCGGGGATCTCCATCTTCTTCTCTATATCGAACCATACGTTCTTTATCTTTATCCTTTCTATTTCCGGTAACGTCTCAAATTCTATATTATATTTTTTATCGGTAAGAAACTTTGGTAAAGCGTCATCCAAAGGATCGAATCTTTCCATCTCGTTTATACTCAAGCCTCTGACAACTAAAAAGGAACCACCGTGTATAGAATACGGTAACCTGATCAACCTTTTGGTATCTCCCGTAACGGGTTCGTCTGTAGCCCCTATTATCTGGGAGCCTATCTCCTGGACGTTCTCTTCTTTCAAGACCCCTTTGATTATCTTCTTGAATGACTTCACGTTCACCATCCTCTCGTCTTCGGAAAAGATGTTCAATTTTCCTTCGTCGAGTATCTTCTTCCATTTACCCTCTCCGTAAAGATCTTCGTATAGCCCTTCTGCGGTTTTCGTTCCTATACCATGTTTTTCTTTCATCTCTTCGACCACTTTCTCCTTTTTCATACTGCTCCATCTCTTCAACAGTTCTTCGGTCAATCTTCTCGTCTTTCTTCTCCACCCGCCTTCATCTTCAGGCGGTAATTCAGGGGATTCTTTAGTTATATCTCTATCTTGGAACTCGCCCACCTTGATCCGCTGGCTGGGCAGTATGACCTCTAGATCCAAACCTATGCCAGTTATATGATCGACGATCTCTCTCCTTGCCTGAGACGAAAGACCGAGTATATCATCGTCTCTCACATGTACGTGGTAGCCGCGATGACCGGAAAAGAATATCTCCATATCGTCTTCTGAAAAACCGAAATCGTCCATCAAGAAATCATGTATCAGCAAAAGGCATTTTTCTTTCACCTTCTCCAACTGTTCCACGTAATTCAGCTCTTCGCTTCCCGGTATGTGGTCCGCATCAAGATCGAAGACCAAGTCGGCTCCGAGCCATTCTTTTTCAGCCATAGGAGCCTCTGGATTTGAATAATAGGCGGTAGAGTAATACGAATGGAGCGGTGTTTTATTATTCAGGAAGGAGTCCACTTCTTTTTTAGAGCCAAATGCGACCGGTCTATGCATACCTTCGCTGTTGAAGTACACGAAGGCAAATTCCCGTCTAGTGAACCTGTAAGGCAAAAACGGGATAGGGGTCGAATATTGGTCTCTGAGAATGCGCGAGAGAAATCGTCGGCTTTTGCTCCTTGCTTTCACGTGTCCATATGTGTTGTATAGAGTAAAAGTTTTTCGCCGGTAACATGGATTTTGTTTGAAAAATATATTTGTGTATATGTCTTTGCCAGATGATTTATCTGTATCACAACCTTTATTAACGACATGGGTTCATCTTAAGCATTGATGAAAGCATTAGCACAGACAACGGGTCTATTCGGTTTCATGTTCCTCCTGTTCATAGTTATAGGTTGGCTTATAGGCGGATTCTTCATGGGCAGCCCGCTGTTCGGTATGATATTCTTTTTGGGCATAGCCGGTATCATGAACTTTGTCGCCTATTTCTACAGCCACAAGATCATATTACGTTCTCACGGGGCCAAGATAATAGAGGAGAAGGACGACCCCCGGCTTTTCAATATAGTCAAAGAGGTGGCGAGGGGAGCGGACATAAAGATGCCTAAGGTGGCGATCGTGCCTTCCGATACGCCCAACGCTTTCGCTACAGGGAGGAACGAGGACAACGCTGTTGTGGCCGCGACTCAGGGGATCCTTAAAACCTTGGACGACGAAGAGTTGAAAGGTGTGATAGCACATGAGATAGGTCACATCAAAGGTAGAGATATGCTGATAATGAGCATAGCCGCTACATTGGCTGGTGCTATCACATTCATGGCAAGGATGGTCTGGTTTCAGATGTTCTTCAGCCGCAGGAGGATTCATCCCGTACTGCTCGTCACTATGATCTTAGCTCCCATAGGCGCTATAATCATCAAACTAGCTATTTCAAGGAAAAGAGAATTCGAAGCGGATAAGAAAGGGGCCGAGATCTCTAAGAATCCGAACGCATTGGCCGACGCGCTCGAGAAGTTGAACTCTGAGAACAAGAAGAACCCTATGAAAAGTAAAAGTACCTCCTCTGCATCACTGTTCATAGTCAACCCTTTCAAGAGGAGCGGCTTTGTCAAACTTTTCACAACTCATCCACCTACAGAGGAAAGGGTCGAAAGACTCAGGGAGATGGCGTCGGAGTTCACCTATCTGTAGAGGAAGTCGGTGGCTAGGTACGCGTGCCGATATCTACCAAAAAATACGAGACTTTTGTCCTTCACCATACCAGTGATTTTTTAGAAGTCCACAATACTTATATATAATACATATAACTATTTATGAGCGTATTCACACGATGAGTAGATGTGATAGCATGGCAGAAGGAAAAGGCTATGGAAAGTGTATACTTTTTAATGAGCATTTCGTGGTGTATGACATCCCATCGATCGTTTCGGCCATCGGTGACCATACTCTAGCCACGGTGGAAGCTACCGATTCCGGTGGCGTTCGATTGATCGATGATAGACCGGCTACTCCAGGATATAAGGAGGAAAAATTGGAGCATCAAAAGGATTCTCTGCAGAGGATATTGGATGCCATGGATATAGACCAAGAGGAAGATCTGAAGATAACCCTTGAAGGGAACCTGTACTGCGCCTCGGGCATAGGAGCTTCCGCTGCATCGTGCACGGCGATAGCTAGAGCGTTGAACCAATTTTTCGACATGGGATTGGATGACGACCAGATAAACGACATCGCCTATGAGGGAGAAAAAGGATATCACGGGGAACCCTCCGGGGTCGACAATGCGGCCTCTACATATGGAGGGATGATATGGTTCGTCAGAGGAGAAAAGAATACCTTCGAACCCCTCTCTTTAAAAGAACCTATAGAGATAGTCATGGGAAATACAGGAAGGGTCGCCAACACCAAAGCCGCAGTCGCCGGCGTCAAGGAACGTAAAGAAAAATATCCGGAAAGATACGAGGAAATATTTGAGGATGCACGGCAATTGGCACATGATGCACGGGATGCGTTAGAGAGAAATGATATCGAAAAAGTTGGAGAGCTGATGAACACCGATCATTCACTACTCCAGGATATAGAGGTTTCCGATGAGGACCTAGACATGCTGGTTGAGACCGCACGCTCCGCGGGAGCCGTGGGAGCGAAGATGACCGGCGGCGGCCTGGGAGGCTACATGGTGGCACTCACTCCCGGTAAAGAACTTCAGGAGAAAGTGGCTAAAGCTATCGAAGATAAAGGATTCAGGGTACTGCGGACGAAGATAGGAGTGTCAACTACCCCGCCCTGAAGGACGGGGCTTGGACCGTGAGGTCCGACGGCAACTGGTTGATTAGGAGGCATCGAAGATGCAGAAGTTATCAGTAGAGTTAAAGAACGCACCCTGGGGTGCTCCACAAGCCCCCCGCTCTGCAAGCGGCGGCCTAAACAGAGAGGTAACTCTCAGTGGCGACCGCAAAGTACTGGCTGATAACGGCTCCGATGTGGACCGACAGTCTGGCAAGACTGAACAGGACCCGAGGGTACCTGTTTTAAACATGCGTGGAGAACCTTTGATGCCCACGACGCCAGGTAAAGCCCGACGCCTGCTGGACCAAGACAAAGCAGAAGTCGTATGTAGAAAACCTTTTTCCATACAGCTAAAGTACGCGACAGGAGAGAACAAACAGCCGCTAAAACTTGGAAAAGACCCCGGATACGAGCAAACGGGAATTTCTATAGTTGATAAAGAAAATGAAAGAGAAGTGTTCGGTGCCGAAGTGAGACACAGAACGGATATACCTCGGAAGATGCTACGGAGGAGCAAGTACCGGAGAAACAGAAGAAATCGACTATGGTACCGAAAACCAAGATTTGACAACCCAAAAACAGAGGACGGTTGGCTGGCACCATCGGTAGAACACAAACTTGACAGCAACGTTAGGTTGACCGAGAAACTTAAAGAGCTGTTTCCCATAACGGAAACGGTTATTGAAGTCGCAAAATTCGACCAGCAGAAGATGCGGAACCCGGAGATCGAAGGCATCGAGTACCAGCACGGTACCCTGTACGGCTACAACGTCAAACACTATCTGCTGGAAAAGTTTGACTACCAGTGTGTGTACTGTGGTGACGAGGACGTACCGTTAGAAGTTGAGCATATCGTACCAAAGTCACGGGGCGGTACCGATAGAGTGGACAACCTTACTATATCATGTCCCGATTGCAACCAGGAAAAAGGTGACCAAACGGCAGAAGAATTCGGCCATCCTGAAGTGCAGGAACGAGCAAAAGAGACGTTGAAGGAAACGGCCTTCATGAATCAGGTAAGGTGGAAATTAGTGGACGAACTCGACGCAGAGCCAACTTATGGCCATATCACCAAGAAGAACCGAACGGATATGGATATCGAAAAATCTCACATCAACGATGCTTTCGTGATAGCAGAAGGCACGGATGATATGGAACGCTGCAAGCACATCACATCAGAACAGGTCAGGCGTAACAACCGTTCTTTACAGATCACCCGAAAGAGATACGGAAGATCCATACGGAAGCAAAGGTACGACCTGCAACCGAACGATCTTGTCCGGTACGAAAGCAAAGAACACCGCGTGAAAGGCGTTCACTGTAAAGGTTCAAGAGTCGTTTTGGATAATGGTAAAAGCGTGAGTATCAAAGACGTGGAGTTGGTATGTTATGGTAAAGGATTGTTCAGCTGAAAAAACCTCAATTCCTCCCCTCCAAAAGGGAGAGGTCTCTTTGAGGTGTTTAGAGGAGTGTGAAGAAAAAAATGCATCTCAGACCGTTTTTAGATAAGCTTGAGGATAAAGGTGAATTGATACGCATCGATAAGGAAGTCAGCCATAAATACGAATTGGCTAATGTGATGAATTCTCTTGGGGAAAAACCGACCATATTTGAAGATGTGAAGGGATTTTCATTCCCTGTTTTCGGCGGGATCACCTCGGACAGGGACCTGATCGCCGAGAGCATGGGCACCGAGAAAAAGATGCTGCTGCCTAAACTTGTCGACGCCCTGCGTGATCCTACTCCATGTGAGATGGTGTCTAAGGCACCCTGCCAAGAAGTCGTATTGAAGGACGAGGAGGTAGACTTGGATATGCTACCTATGTTACACCATCTTCCAGGTGACGGCGGTCGATACGGAACCGCGACCGTGGCAGTCATCAAAGATCCTGAGACAGGGAGGAACGCTTCTTATCACCGGATCATGCAGGTGGGAAAAAATAGATGCACCGCGAGGTTGATCCCAAAAAGGCAAACAAGGACCACCTACGATA
>PWHU01000019.1 GCA_003555395.1 Thermoplasmata archaeon | reverse complement strand
TGGATTCACAATAGAGTTCCATTCCAAAATGATAATGTACTAATGATTGACCAGGGACTTTCTATGAAAATGAGATTTCTTAAAGCCAATTAAATCTAACGAAGGCTCATAGATACTTTTATTTCCCTGTAGAGTCGCTTTAATCCTCCGAATCCACTTCTCTTTTCTGTAAGGTTGGTAGATTTTTCTTATCTTTCTTTTCTTGTCTTTTGCCCTTTTTCATCAAAACGAATAGCACGAGAACACCGATCGCAATGAACGCGATGATAGTCAGCAAACTCCCGTAGTCGGTTGTTTCTTCCTCGGAAACGTGGATACTAACCTGGTCTGACCCATCCATGATTCCTTCATCGTCCACACTCCAGATCGTGACTTCATACTCACCTGGCTCTTCCGCTTCCCATGCGTGATTCCCTTCGTATTCCTCATCCGGTCCAAGAGTGAGTTCTTCGCTTGCTTTGACTTCTCCGTCAACTCTCAACACGATAGTCCGAGTTTTTTCTACCTCTCCCGTGTTCCTAACCATATATTCTACGACTATCTCGTCAACATCGAACTCCTTTCCATCCTCAGGCGCGATGATCTCCACTTCGAAATACGCTTCTTCGACGAAGTGCGCCGTGATATTCATGTCTCTGTCGATCGTTATGGTGGTTTCCTCTTGATCCTCAGTAACGTCACCGGACCAGTGGCTGAAGACCCATCCTTCTTCAGGAGACGCCTGCAATGTCAACTCTCTCCCATGTTCATAGGTATAGCTGCCTTCTACGGGTTCCGTGAGGCCTTGGCCTTCAACAGATAGCTCAAGATCATACTCCAAGATTTCGAACCACGCCGTTAGCCCCTTATCCTCGTCCATCGTGATCGTCATCTCACCACCCATACCATGTTGATCCCCCGTCCATTCCTTAAAGTACCAATGTTCATCTGGATCAGCTGTTAAAGTGACTTCCTCTTCAGGTTCGTACTCGTCCTTATCGGGCTCTATATCTACTGAGCCTTGTCCTTCGATGGTAACATCGAGCGTGTAGGCTTGCTCTTCGAACCACGCAGTTATCTCTTTGTCTTCATCCATGGTTATCGTGATCTCTTCCTCTGTACCTTCGTGATCGCCAGTCCACTCTTCGAAGTACCAATGTTCATCTGGCTGGACCGTCAATGTAACTTCTTCTTCAGGTTCGTACTCGTCCTTATCGGGCTCTATATCTACTGAGCCTTGCCCTTCAACCTTCAAGTTTAAATTGTAGGTATGGCCTTTAAACCATGCTGTGATCTCTTTATCTTCGGTCATAACAATAGTTATATTTTCATCCTTTTCGTCCTCTTCAGGCGCGTCTCCAGTCCACTCATGAAATTTCCATCCTTCATCTGGCTGTGCTTCTATATTCACTTCTTCCCCATATACGTACGTGTATGTTCCCGGCTCCGGCTCCGTAGTCCCTCCTTCCTCGGCTTCGATAGTAAGCCTCGGTTCTTCCGTTCCCGTAGTGAATGAATAAATAGGAGACACGGTCCAGTTTGCTCCTTCATCGTTGGCAGCCTCCACCTTCCATTCATAGGTGGTATCGTACTCCAGTTCGAGAGGGTCTGTTTCGACTCTACCATCGTTATCTACATCTACAGTATCATTGTATATTCTCTGTCCGTTCAAATAAAAATCCACCTCGACGGGATGGGAAACAGCTTCTACAGATACCGACAAGGTGGTATCTGGAGCTGTGCCCGTTGCATCATCTGCCGGATTGGGCTCAGAGACCTCAATAGGAGAGGTGAAATAGGGGTTAGCCCATGGATAGCGGTCTTTCCTCCTTGATCCCGGAATATCTCTTGAAACGTCCACTATCCCATCGGAACCAGGTTCATCCTGGTCCGGCCCGCTGTATTCATCGGGTTCCGTGTGGTCATCCCAGTAGTTACCACCTTTGGGATACGGTTTGTTCCACTCGTTGTTCCCAGCAGAGAAACCTATAAAATTCGCATGATATTTGTTGTCGATGAATCTGTTGTGATATATGGTGTTCCAATCTGCGAAAAGAACAGATATACCGGTCCCATCGTTACCCTTCATAGTATTATTGACGAGCGTGTTGCTGTCAGAGTTGGACCCCAACAGAATACCGCTATCAGAGTTATCATATGCTATGTTATCGGCCAGATAGTTATATCTAGATTCATCGTGAATAAAAATACTATTACTGTTATTCGATAGCCGGTTGTTAGTTATAGTACTATCATCGGTTTCAACAAAGAATATGCCGTAACTGTTGTTCCAAGCAGTGTTATCGATCACAGCAATGTTATCGGAATATCCAACCACGCCCCCTGCTACTACTCCATTGAGATTTTGATTTTTTACGGTGACATCTTCACAGCCGGCGAGGATCACTTGTCCGGCGTCGGTAGGTACGGTTCCTTCATCCTTGTTACTCCAGTAATAGATGGGGCTTCCATTGACCGTATTGCTTGGATCTATCTGGTGTGTGGTCCAATGTTCTCTTTCTGTCCAATCGATCGTTTGTCTGAAGAATATTCCACCTTGTCGCCCCATCGTGTTATTTTTTAATGACTGGAATGAAGACAGGAAAAAATATATCCCAGCGAAAGAAGTATTTAATATCTTGTTGTCGATGATCTCGTTTCCCTGATCTATAGATGAGCTTTCACTGTTCTTTATAGAGATGCCGTGACGAACATCTGCGATGGTATTGTTGACGATCGTATTTTTACGGGAATAACCGATCACGATACCCACGGTACCTCCGGTGATATCCTGGTTTTTGACCGTTACGTTCTGGGAGTTACCGAGTATGACCTGCCCCGCTCCTGCGGGTACTGTCCCTCCTTCTTTATTCTTCCAATAATAAACCGGCCTGCCGTTGACGGTGTTGTTCGTATATATTTCATGTGTGTTCCAATACCCAACATCGCCTGGGTCCCCGTATCCACCCTCAGGTCCCAAAAAATCTATGCTGCTCTCCTCCATGGTGTTATTACTGATCACTATGTATTTAGATTCGCGGATAAATATGGCTCTCACTCCATTCGAAATTATGTCGTTATCAGCTATGGTATTACTGTCTGCACCCCAAAGTCTTATCCCGTTGATCTCATTGTGGGTGATAGTGTTGTTGATGATTCTGTTGTTATTTGACCAATCTAGATAAACGCCGTCGAATTGATTAGAGATGACGTTCCCTGATATAGTATTTCTCTCGGACAGTAAGGCATAAACGCCATAGGCATGCCTACCTCCATTCTCTGCTATGATATTGTTAGTTATATATCCATTATCAACTCTGTTAAACCTTATCCCATGACCATCGGCGTTATGGATGTAACTGTTCCTCACCTCAAAATATACGGTCGTACTCGTGAAGTATATCCCGTAATCGTATCCTTCACCATCTATCTCATATCCTTCGATGATATACGGATGCTCTTCCGAACCATCTCCTAGCCAACCGTTTTCCGCCGCCTTCTCGTGAAATTCATCGTCACCGTCGATACGTATCGGCTCTCTAGGTGTATAATCATCCTCGATCATTTTTTCAATATCGAAATCTTTCTCTTTCGACCTTGATAGTGTTCTAGGTTTTTCCTCTAAAAGTGATCTATATATTCCTCCTATCGACCCTTCCATGTTCCTTTCGAAAAAGAAGTCTTTAGATCCTATACGATTTGACTCAGGAAAAGCCTCTTTCTCTCCAACCTCGTAATTTTCGATCCGAGGTTCTTCACCATTCCCATACACTTCATTCGAGACCATCCTTTCCATGTTCCCTGAAACAAGCAGACCTCCGGAAAACATACTCCCTATCGATAGTAGGATCACCGCTATCCCCGCTACGAACTTCATGGTTTTATCACGCCGCTAATAGTATATAAATTTTATCAAAAAAAAAAAAATATACTAGTAGCCGCATAAGGATTACTTGTGAGTTGTAGAAAATGAAGATAAGAAAATATACGTCTTTTCTAGCAGTGTTGGTTGTGGTGATATCTATGATCTCTGCCGCTGGTCCTCTATCACCAGCCGCAGCCAGTGAGGGAGAAAACGAAGAGATGGTATTGCTGAGAGATGTGGAAATGGATGAAGATATATCTCATCTCTACGAGATAGGAAACGTGATAGATAGGTACGGCAGGTACGTCCTGCTCGAGGCGCCTGAAGATGAGATAAATGGACTTAAAGACGAGTACGATATTGACTGGTTAGAGGACCGGAACAAATTGAATGTGAAAGGGCACGAGTTCGATACGAATGGAGGATACCCTGATTTCAATCCGGAACTGATGATAGACGGGTACGAAGAAGGAGAAAGAGGGATCTACATCGTCGATATGATCGGTCCAGTAAATCCTGAGTGGCGTGAAACCTTAGAGATGGTTGCCGATATAGTAAACTATGTTCCGAACTATGCCTACGAGGTCATAACGACGCCGGAACAGGCGGATAGCATTGAAGATCTATATTTTGTAGATGATGTTA
>PWHU01000011.1 GCA_003555395.1 Thermoplasmata archaeon | reverse complement strand
TTTATATAGAACCTCGACCTAAATGAGATACTGATGAACCGACTTCAACTTATCGAAGAAGTCCGGGAAATCCTATCGAAAGGAGGGTTTTACTTATCCCAGAGACAGTATCAGCCCGGAACTATATTCGATGTGATCGCCAGGAAGGACGACTGGCTTTTCGTTATCAGAGCGACCGTCAAAGCCGATAGTTCTCGTCCCGATGATGCTAAGGAGATGAAAGTGTTGTGTGATGCCATCGACGCCACACCTCTTTACATATCCTTGGTAGGTGGCCGGAGAAAGTTGAAGCCCGGTGTCATATACTCGAGAAACGGCATACCTTTGCTCAACCCCGATACCTTGGAAGATATGATCTTAGAAGGTGTGCCACCCTACGTCTTTTCTGCTCCTGGAGGATTCTACGTTAAGATGGATTCCGAGATACTAAAGAAAGCTAGGAAAGAGAAAAAGATATCCCTCAGCAGACTTGCTGAAGTGGCGGGAGTATCTCGAAAGTCCATACAGAAGTACGAGAAGGGGATGGGTGCCGATCTTGATGTGGCATTGAAGTTGGAGGAATTTTTGGACGAAGACCTGATACTTCCGATAAACCCCTTCGAAAGAGATGAAACCCGCTCGGAGGATAGAGATCACACAGAACCGATAGAATTCGACCAGTATTCTGTCTTGGAACGTAGCATATTCGAGGCTCTCAGTTCTATAGGATACAAGATAGTTCCCACCTGCAAATGTCCCTTTGAAGCCATAACCGAGGACGACGAAACGGTGCTTATCAGCGGTATCAGTTCTCAAGAGAACCGAGGACTAAAGGAAAAAGCCAAGGTGGTCTCTAATCTGTCCAATATCACCGAAAAAGATTCGGTCATATTCCTGCAGAAAAGTTACAGCAGGAGTAACATAGAGGGGATCCCTCTGATAGAAAAAAAAGAGCTTACGAAAATAAAGGATAGAGATGAAGTTATAGAACTACTGGATGATAGAAGATGAGTACATACAGATTCAATATGAACGGTTCCGAAGTCTATCTCATAGGAGTGGTTAAAGGGTTAGTTTCCGAAGGAGACAGATTGAAGGAAGATATAGAGAGATTAAAGCCGGATTTTGATGTTGGAGGACTGCCAATATCTAAAGAAGAGCTCGAGGGTTTGAAAGATTTTGTGGAAAAAGGCAGTCCGGACGACGAAGATGAAATCAAAGTCGAGCCCTCGACTCCAGAAAAGATATATGCTGAAAAGCTGAGCAAATTTGGCGAGGTGAGTTTACCCCCTCCGTCTTACACCTTTTTTCTCGATTACTGTGAAGAAAGGGATATAGATCTAGAGGCTTTTGACATGGATGAGGAACACTATACCATGGCCTACTGTGATCACGTTTCAGGAACAGAATGGCTTAGACAGGCTTTTAGGGAGAAAACTCTGAGAGGAAAGAAACTGGAAGCGGAAACTCCTGAAAAATTCGCCGTGGCATGGGACAGTATGATAAACAAGCTGACGGGTTTTCAGGATCTAGAGAAACATAGGGAAAGGATCATGGCGAAGAACATAAAAAGACTGAGTAAACGAGGTACTCTTGTCGCCCTCATAGAGGAAGAGAGGATAAGAGGGATCGTAGACATTTTGAGCGAGGATTTGGAAGAAGAACTCTGAATATTCACTTTTCTGTTAAAACAAATCTTAAATAATGTAAAACTACATGTATATTATAGAAAAGTCTTAAAAAATCAGATTGGAAGTGCGGATCATGGATGACCAGAAAGATTATATTCGTAAAAAGCTCAAGAAATATCGCGATCAGATACGCCGATTGAGGGAAGAGAAGGAGAATCTTGAAAAAGAGATCGAACAATTGGAGGAGGAAAACAGGGATGTCCTGAACAAAAAGAAAAAGGTGCTAGAAGATAAGGAAAAAGAACTCGAAGAGATGGAGCAGGGCCTGGTAAACGATGAAGATACAAAGAAAGACAAGATCATCAGAGAATTGGAATCTGAAAATCAGGATTTAGAAAGGCAAGTCGAAGAGCTGGACCGTGAGAATGAAAATCTAATGAGAGAGGTGAGGGAAAAGAAGAATGTGTCCAAAAGCGGTCCAGTATTATCTGGCAACGATATCGCTATATCATCAAACACTGTTGTCGCCGGTAGTATAGAATGCAGCGGTAGAATAGAAGGAGAAGAAGATGTAAAGATAAAAGGATCTATAGAGGCTAGCGGCGACATAAGCCTGGGAACGAAAACTGAAGTAGAAGGAGACATCATCTCTCCCTCGGGTGAAGTTAAGATAGGGGATAACAGCGAGATAAGAGGCGTGATAAGCGGTAAAAAAATACTATTAGGTGAAAAAGTCAAAGCTCGATCTGTTGAAAGCGATTCAAGATTGGAAGTTGGAAAAGAATCGAAACTTTATGAGATATCTTCGGGAGGAAACGTATTTTTGGCCGACGGCGTCCAAATCGAGGGGAGTGTAGAATATGTAGGTTCACTCAATACGGGAGAAAACGTCATCATCAAAAAATCGGTTTTACCACGGTCTGAAGAAGAGATGGAACGGGAAAAAATAGAGGCTGAAAGAGAATTGGAAGCGGAAGAGGAAAGGAGAGATATGAGCGGAGTCGAGGACTTAAGTAAGAACATACAAGAAGGCTTGGATAGTATCGAAGACGAGATGAGCACTGAAGAAAATGAAGAAGAGATGAGTACCGAGGGAGAAAACAAGATAGAGTGCCCTATCTGTCAACATATGAACGATAAAGGTGCAGAATCCTGTGAAGTCTGCGAGGCCGATCTAACGGTATAGTTTTATATCTGTTTTAGATGTACTGAGCTGATTAAAAAAAGTGAAGTGAGCGACTATGAGCTTTCAAACCTCTACAGGAAAGATAATAAAAGATCAAGAAAAACTTTCCTTCGATTACGTCCCAGAAGAACTTCCCAATCGAGAGGATCAGATACAGAATCTTTTTGGCTTGTTCAGAGGTATCGTATCTTCCAACATATCTCAGAACGTCTTACTCTATGGTCCTGTAGGAACAGGAAAGACAGCCACCGCTAAAAGATTTTGTATGGATTTTGAAGATTGGGCTAAAGAAAAAGGAAAGACAATAGATTACGCCTTCGTTAACTGCAGGAGAAGAAAAAAGGACAGCTCCGTGATGTGGAAAGTTGTACATCACTTCGATAAAGGTTTTCCAGACAGAGGGTTCTCCACCGAAGAGATGATGGAGGTCATAAAAGGTAAGATAGAGGAGAGAAACCTTCACCTCATCATCGTACTTGACGAGGTGGATTATCTAATCCAAAAAAGCGGATCTGACCTGATATACTTACTTTCAAGGTTCGACGAAGAGAGGCTTACGCCCAAAGGAAACGTATCTCTTCTCCTCGTCTCGCAAAAGAATGCATTTCAACTTTTAGAGGAAAGTGCACGCAGTTCATTCAAAAGGAGCAATCGGGTAAAGTTCCCTAAATACACCAACGATGAACTCTTTCCGATACTCCAGCAGAGGGTGGATATAGCACTCTATTCGGGCTCGATAGACGAAGAAAAGATACGGCTGCTTTCCGACATATCCGGCAAGGGCGGCGATGGAGGCGGAGACGCTAGGTTCGGTATAGAGCTACTGGAGAAAACTTGTCTTATCGCCGAGATGGACGGTAGGAACGAGGTCTCCTCTGAGGACGTGAGAGCTGCAAAAGCTGAAGTCAATCCACATATAACTGAGAGCAAACTGAGAGATCTTAAGGACCAGGAAAAGTTGGTACTACTCGCGGCGACTAGGGCCTTAAAAAATACCACATACACCACTACCGGTGATATCGAGGAGATATACAAGGTAGTTTGTGAAGAAAAGGATAACAAGAAATTGGGTCACACACAATTTTGGAACTATCTCCAGTCGCTGTCGGATCAGGGGATACTGAACACTAGAACTTTCGCCGACGGCTCTGGAAGAACAACAAAGGTATCTCTTTCAGATATCACGGCGGAAAAACTCGAAAAAAAGATAGAGAGCTTGATATGATACGATGAAGGAGATCATCACATGCTGAACAGAGAACAACTTTTGACCCTAGCCGTGATCGTCTCAATAAGCGGGATATCCTCCCTTTACCTGTTTTCATCTCAACATTCTACATTCCGTGTGGATATATCTGAGATCGACGAAGGGATGATAGGCTCCCGGGTGGTCACCCAAGGCACGGTTTTCGAGGTAAGTTGGCTACCGAATACGATACTGTTTAGTCTAAAAGAGAAAGATCATCCCGTTCAGCTGACCGTGGCTATGGATAGAATGACCGACGAACCCCAACATGAAAGAGACCTGAAGGTCGGAGCTATCGTAGAGGCCGAAGGTATTTTAGAAGAGTATGATGGAGATCTGAATCTGAGAGTGGACGAATTGGGTTCTTTGTCGGTTCTACAAAAAGCACAGACCAGTTTTACCGAGATCTATTCTCTTCTCGAAAATCCGCACTGGTACGAGGGGCTGGAAGTAAAAGTCAGAGGAGACGTTGTAGACAAGATAGACTCCACCGACGGAACGGAACTCATCCTTTCGAGTCTTGACGGGAGCAGAGGTAGATATGAACTCACCTGTACAATGAGGACTTGGGGCGAAGACAACGTAGTGGGGAAGCCCGCTGTGGTAAGAGGCGAGTGGATATATGAGAACACAAGGGGTAGATGGGTGTTGAGAGCTTCTCATCCGCCGGAAGTAAAAACCGCGGGATAAAACCGTTCAGAACGAAAAGTTAAATATCAACCTCTCACAATCGATATATTGTCAGGAGACCGTGGCCGACCGACGGGTTCTTAACCTGAGGAAAGTCCCCTCTCCATAGGAAAGGTGGATCAGTGCAAGCTGGTGTGGTGAGAGTCACGGTTCAGGGCGCAGAAACGACACGTCCTCCGAGGAGCTGTGATGCGAGCGAAATTTGTCGCAAGGCAGATGAGTTAACCCGCAGAGCTGAGAACCGGAGGGATCGATGAAACGGCCACTTTACCCCACTGGAGCAAGTCCAAACGGCTGGGATGACTTATCCGGGACCGGCAGGTAGGACGCGCAGGTGAATGTCGGCTTATACCAAACAGAAAGGGGCTTACATCGGTCACCTGACATCTCCCCTTTAAGGAAGCAAAATTTTAATACTTCTGTTCACTTGTTCATCCGAAGTGAAAATCATGACTAAAGCATATTGTGTAAAATGCGGCGAGAAAGTAGAGATAAAAGATGCAGAAAAGACCGAGATGAAGAACGGAAGGCCCGCTATGAAGGGAGAATGCCCTGACTGCGGCACCGGTGTTTACAGGATACTCAGCTCGGATTGAACAAACATCTATCTTTCTTTGGGTCTGAAAACCCCAAACACTTGATCTTTTAACGCCATGTTAGTTATAGGCATAGAAGGGACGGCACATACAGCGGGGGTCAGTGTAGTCAGTGGAGATGGAGATGTACTTTCAAACCTTTTTAGGACTTACATGGAAAAGGAGGGGATACATCCTCGTGAAGCCGCTAACCATCATGCAGCGAAGATCGTCCCGCTTATAGAAGAATCCATACATGAAGCAGGTATAGAGAGAGGAGATATTGATCTTGTAGCCTTTTCACAGGGACCCGGTTTAGGGCCTTGCCTTAGGACCGCAGCTACAGCTGCTAGAACGCTCTCTTTGTCTCTTAACGTACCGTTGGTGGGAGTGAATCACTGTATAGCTCATCTAGAGATAGGTCGTTTAAAAACGGATGCTGAAAAACCGGTTCTGCTTTACGTTTCCGGTGGGAACACTCAAGTCATAGCTTTCAAAAAAGGCAGGTACAGGGTGTTCGGAGAAACGTTGGATATCGGACTGGGAAATATGCTTGATAAATTCGGCCGGGAGAGAGGGATGCCTTTCCCCGCGGGTCCCACAATAGAAGAGAAAGCAAAAAAAGGTGAAAAATTATTGGAACTCCCTTACAGCGTTAAAGGAATGGACGTAGAGTTTTCAGGTATAATGACTTCCGCTTTGAACAAAGACGCCACATTAGAAGACATATGTTATTCTCTCCAGGAGACGACTTTTGCCATGCTTACCGAAGTGACTGAACGAGCATTAGCACATACAAGGAAAGAAGAAGTTCTCTTGGGCGGAGGAGTGGTCCAAAACAGAAGACTTCAAGAGATGATAGGAAAGATGACGGAAGAAAGAGGTGCGGCGTATCACGTACCGGAACCTGAATTCTGTATCGACAACGCCGCTATGATAGCGTGGACAGGCTATCTGATGTACGATTCCGGTACTTCTATATCAGTTGAAGAGAGCCACATAAAGCAAAAATTTAGAACCGATGAAGTAGAAGTCACTTGGCGCTGAGTTCTTGAACTTGCTTCTGTTTTTTTTCCATTATTTATTTATACCCTATTTCACTCCCGATTATGAGGATAAAATGGGAGAAAAAGAAAAGGTAACTAAAGAGGAATTATTGGAAAAGGCAAAAGAACCCGCTAAGAAAGCGATGAAATGGCATCCATTCTACAAAGGAAAGATAGACGTATCTCCAAAAGTCCAGATCAAAAGTTTCGATGACTTCGGCGTTTGGTATACCCCTGGGGTAGCAAAACCCTGTGAAGACATAGACGAAAATCCGGAGATGGTTTATGAACATACGAACAAATGGAACAATGTTGCAGTTGTCAGTGATGGAAGCAGAGTCCTAGGTCTAGGAGATATAGGCCCAGAGGCAGGTATGCCTGTGATGGAAGGTAAAGGTTTATTGTTCAAATACTTAGGAGGTGTTGACGCATTTCCGATTTGTTTAGATGCACATGAACCCGATGAGATAGTTCAGGCAGTCAAGTGGATAGCTCCCTCCTTTGGTGGTATCAATCTGGAGGATATATCTAAACCTAAATGCTTCTATGTTCTAGAACGGTTGAGAGAGGAACTCGACATACCGGTTTGGCACGACGATCAGCAGGGAACCGCAGCCATCACTCTTGCAGGTATAATCAACGGATTAAAAGTGGTTGGAAAAGAATTAGATCAAGTAGATATCGGACTCATCGGTTCCGGCGCAGCCAATCTTTGCCTCGCTAGAACTCTTCTCAAAGCAGGAGTACCGGAAGAAAATCTGATGCTCTGTGACTCCACTGGTCTATTACATTCTGGAAGAGAAGATCTTGATGAAGAGACCACTCCGGAGAAGTGGAAATTCGCTCAAAAGACCAACAAAGGCCAGAAAGAAGGCGGTATACCCGAGTTGATAGAGGGAAAAGACGTCGTTGTGGCTGCTTCAACACCCGGACCTGATACGATCAAGAAAGAGTGGTTAAAAGGAATGAATGACGACGGTATACTCTTCGCTGAGGCAAATCCCATACCTGAGATATGGCCCTGGGAAGCTAAAGACGCAGGAGGGAGGATAGTTGGTACCGGTCGATCTGATTTTCCCAACCAGGTGAACAATTCTATAGGATTTCCAGGAATATTTAGAGGTACACTCGACGTAAGGGCAGAAACTATAAGCGACGAGATGCACATCGAGGCGGCATATGCCATCGCCGAAGTTGCCGAAGAAAGAGGGCTTGACGAGGAAAGTCTCGTTCCAACCATGGATAATACGGAAGTCTATATCCGACAGGCGGTTAGGGTTGGACAGAAAGCGATGGAACAGGGATTGGCTAGAAAAGAACTTTCAGAAGAAGAATTGCGAAAAAAGGCCGAGGATATAATCAAGTCCAGCAGAGACAAAACACAACACATGATGGAAGCCGGTTACATAAAAGAGGCACCAGATGTAGACCTCAGCTAAAAACCCTTTTCTTTTTTCTAACGTCAAAAAATCTATATTCCTTAAACTCTTTTCTTCATCTGTGAAAATACTAGCTGTAGCCACGGATAATTTCGAATTCTACTACGAGATGGTTAGGGAGTTGAAACAGAGGAACATCCCGTTCATAAGTCTTTCACCTTCCGATCCGATCCCTCCAAATGTAGATGTGATCCTGACCACGGAACCGGAAGCCGAAGGTATAGAATTTCGAAATGTTGTAGCCGTTGACGATGACATAAGAAAAGGCGTTAGAAAAGCTCTTTCCATGGTAAAAGGAAAATTATCGTATCAAAGCATGATCGTCGGCATCGACCCCGGGACTCAACCAGGTATAGCTTTGGTGGGCGACGGTAAGGTATTAGAGACACTGCAGGCAGAATCTCCTGAGGACGTGAGAAAGAAAGTCGAAGGCTTCATAGAAGGGTACGATTTTCAGAGGATGATCATCAGGATCGGCCATGGGGATAAAACCAACAGGAACAGAACTATAAATTCATTAGAAGGTTTAGCGGTAAGGATCGAGATCGTCAATGAGGAAGGCACTACAAAATTGACCGAATCTCCCGATATAGAAGCTGCTAAAAAGATCGCTCTCAGCGAAGGCCAATTGGCTTTAGGTGATTACGACGTAAATGCTACCGAAGGCGAGATGAGGGAGATCCAAAGAAGAAGTCGATTGGAGAGTGGAGATATCACCATATCGAAGGAACTTGCTAAAAAAGTTGCTGAAGGCGATCTTAAAATGAAAGAAGCGATAAGCGAACAGGAAGAAAATGAAAAGGATGATGAGGAAGAAGAAAAGAACTAAAAAGGTTTTTACCCGATCACCTTCAGATTACCCAGGACGGGTTCGTAAAGTCTTCCGTCGGATCTGAGGTCGTTAACCACCTCTTCAAATTTATCCTGAGTGATATCTCCTTCGTTCATGACTTCGTTTTTTACTCTCTCGTATTCCACACCGTTTTCAAGCCCCTCTCTTTCTTCGATGTCCGAAACGATCTCGATTATAAGTTCTTCCAGTTCCTCGTCTCTCTCATCTTGGACTTCACCTTCGTTTTCTATGTCTTCCAAGGATTGGCTTTCGTACTCGGGTAGAACGTACCTGAGGGAGTCTTCCAGAATCCGCTCGTACTTTTCAAAGGATAGGTCTCCATAATGTTCGGATGCCTTTTTGAAACCTTCAGCCAATTTTTCTTCAAAACCGAGATTTACTAGTTCTTCTACGGAGATATCATCCATCTTTGAAGCCTCTATGCCTATCTCTAATCTATCTTTGAGGGATCTAGCGGCTTCCAATATCCAGAGGTCACGCTGTTCTTCATCAACTTCCTTTATGTTCTCTGCTCTTATAGATGTGAGGAAAGTTTCTTCGTCAGGCTGATATGTACTAGCCTTTCCTACCACGGCTACAAAAAGAGGAGGCTCCATATTTGCCAACGTGGTTGCCACACCGGGCTGATACTGGCCTGCGGAGACGAAAAAAGTCCCGGTTGGATCGGTGACTCTAGCGCGCCACATTGGTTCTTCGTCAGTTCCTATGTTCTCGCATTCTGTTAGTACACCTACGAGATATATCCTATTGATCTTTGCACCCAAGGGCGTTACCAAGTAGCTGGGAGCTCTTTCTTCCTCACCTTCTAACATCAAGTCCGAGTCGTTGAACTCTCTAGCGAACACTCTCCAAGCAACTTCTCTGTTTATCATGCTCATCTTAAAACCTCCTTTAGCTTTAAAGATAAAAAGGAAGAGAGGGTAGTGTTTGTTTTTCCAGCCCTCATACTCTCACCTCATCTAACATCTTTCGGGCTTCTTCTTCGACGTCTATACTCTTATAGTCGACCTCGTCCGCGATCAGCATCAAGCCGTAGTCATCGCTGGTGATGTTGCCTTTGACCCGCAGCGGCTGGGCGATCAACTTCTCTTCCACTTCGTCTCTGATCACTTCCTGATTCATGGCGTCTTTTGCCGCCTCCATCGCCTTCTCGAGATCATAGCCTAGTACTTCTTCCGTCAAGTCTCTATTGACTATCACCGTTAATGCGCCGGTGCCGTCGTCGAGTATACCTTTTACTCTTAGGTCCGGCTCACCGTCGACTTTTCCATGCACCCTGCATGCCCCTTTCTGAATAACTCTTCTACATTCTGGACATCTGAATATAAGGCCGCTGCCGCTCTTTATATCGATCATAACCGCGTCGACTATGGCATCTACGGCTCCGCCTCTTTTAGCAAGGTCTGAGATGGTGTAAACTGAAACATCATCAAGTTCCTCCGAAGGAGGGAACTTGTCGTCATCTAAAAATTCGACTTCGGCACTATCGTCGAAGCTGTATTGAGGTATGCCTCGCCATGATCTTACATAACCGCCTTTGATCCTGACCACGTCGTTCTGCTCTATCTCGAAATCGTGCCACGCACTGAACTGTGCCTTGCCCGATTCGTCGGCTAAGATACCGGAATAGAGTTCTTTTTCCTCGTCATCTTTACCGTTCACTATCTTCTTTTCGATGGACGTAACTCGTGCGGTCACGTCTAGGTTCCTCATGTTCTCCCTGATATCTTTCAAATCCAATTTTTGCGGCTCTCGATCGAAGTCGGGCACTTCTTCGCTTTCTATCTCTTTTATTGTGGCCTTAGAGCCGATATTTATCTGCGGCTTTTCGTTCCACGTGTTAGCGTAGGAGTTCTCTATCTTTACCGTATCGCCTTTCTCAAGATCTATAGACGGTTCTTCCCAAAGCGTAAAAGGGATTGTTCCTGTCTCGTCTCCGAGTATACCGTACCATATCTGCTTCGGTTCGTCGTCTACTTCGATCTCTTTCTCGTTTATCGATACGATCCTGCATTTGAGATTGAGACCTTGTTCGTCACCATCTATATCCTCTATGGCTTTCTCCGTACTGACATAGAGTTCTTGAGGATCTCCCTCATACTTCTTGACGATAGACCTTTTTGCGCTTCCCAAGGGCACTCCATATCTTTCCGTGTAGGTACGGAGTTCCTCTTCGATCTGTTCTTCGCTCAATTTTCCGTTTAACGCCCGGTTTATATCTTCAACGTGGGGCGCGAATTTTTCTTTTTCTTGCATTTTATCACTTCTTGGTCCGTCTTGTTTTTTGGACCGCTCCTAATAGAGAGGCCGCTCTTATTTAATATTTAGCAGGGGGGAGAGGGGGGAGTGAAAGTTGCTTTCAAGAGAGTCAACCATCTTCGCCTTTACTCAATATCCCGTTCCACCTTTTCATATTCGCTTTCGACATAGTCTAGGATCAAGTCCCTATGTCTGGTAAGATGAGATTCGTACCATTTCTTAACAAAATCCTTTAATCTTTCGTGGAATTCCCCCATCTTATCGTCTTCGATAGGAAGCATTTCACAAAACAGAGAATATCTATTCACCATTTTACCCCATCCCCAGTATCTAGAATACCTGTTCTCCTCGCAATATTCAAAAAATAATTCCATGACTATTTCGTCATCCTCGTTTGGATGATATTCTATGACAAGACCATCTTCGTTTCCCCCGCTATTTTCTTGGTGCTTGTTGATCAGCCTTAATGTTTTCAGTTTAGAGAAATCGAATTCATCTTTGAACTTCCAATTTTCAGGGAAATCAATGAATTCAGCGAAGGAACTGGGCTCGGGATGCATACCTATGTGTGCATCGACTTTCTGGAACCTGATCCATATCCTTATAAAGTCTCTGAGCAACTGTTTGTTCAGTTTTTTCAAGTCGGATCTCTTTTTTCCTTCTTTGAACAGTTCCTTTATATCCTTCGCTTTCATCTCTGTTTGTTCAGAGATCTCTAGCAGTTCCTCCCTATTCATCTTTAAATCTTTTTCTTTCTCTTCGAGTTCTTTTCTCTTTTCTTCCAATTCATTTTCCTTTTCTTTCACTTTCTCTTTTTCAGATTCTAAATATTACTCCAACTCTGATGTCCTTGTTTTTTCCTTTTCTAATTCCTCTCTTTCTTTTCTCATCTCTTTTTTCTTCTCTTCTAAATCCTTTTCTCTTTCTTCTAGATCCTTCTTCATCTCAGTCAGTTGTTCTTCCCTATCGTTCAAAGTTTCCTGCCTTTCGTCTACTTCATCAATTTTTTCATCTAACTTTTCTTCCCTATCTTCTAGTTTCTCTCTTAAGGAAGTTATCTCTTTTTCTCGTTTATCCAAGTCTTTTTGTTTTTCCTCTATTTCATCCTCTTTTTCTTCTAATCGGCTTCTATAATCTTCTAATTCCGTCTCTTCCGCTTGAAGATCTTCTTCAAAACTATTAAGCAAATTTTTCTTCTTTTCGAGTTCTTCTTCAAGGTCTAATATCTCCTCTTCTCTTTTATCTAGTTCGGTTTTAGTTTTAGCTAACAAACCTTCTTTTTCGTCGAGACTCTTCGATTTGTTAGACAACATCTCAGCTCTTTGTTCAACCTCCTTTTCCCAACCTTCCATCTTCACTTCTCTAATGTCTATTTCATTTTCTCTCTTCGATAATGTCTTCTCTTTTTCTTCTAATTCATTTCTCAAATCTTCAAGATCGTTCTTTTCTTCATCTAGTTCATTTTTTCTATCTTCTAATTTGTTCTCCCACGACTTCAATTCCTCTTTCTTTTCATCCAAATTTTTGCTGAATCCGTCCAACTTCTTTTTCCGCTCATCTAGATCTCTTTTTATTTTTTCTAATTCTTCTTTGCGCCTATCGAGTTCGTCTTTTTCTTTTTCGATTTCATCTTCTTTTTTACTCAGATCTATCTCTTTTTCCTTCAGATAGGCATCTTTATCTTCCAACTTACTTTTCCAGCTTTGCAGTTCGTCTTCTTTTTCTGATAGGTTCTCTCTTTCATCGTCCAATTTTTCTTTTAGATCATAAAGCTCTTCTTCTTTTTGTTCCAACTCTGATCTCCTTTTTTCCATGGATTTTTGTGTCTCATCAAGTTCTTTTTCACGTTCATCTAATGTTTCTTCCAATTCGTTTAATGTTTTTTCTTTTTCTTCAACATCCTCTTTATAATTGTTTAGTTCTTCCTTTCTTTTTTTGAGATCGTCCCTGATGTCAAGAAGATCGTTCTTTCTTTCCTCCAGGTCCGCGGCTCTTTCGTCTAATGACTTTTCTCTTTCATCGAGGGTCGATTCCCACCCTTCCAATTCGGCTTCTTGGAGATCGATATTTTTTTGTTGTTCTATAAGACGTTTCTCCCAATTTTCCAATTCCTCTTCGAAATTTTCCTGTTTTTCCTCTCTCTCCTCTAGATCATTTTTCCAGACTTTTAACTCCTCTTCTCTTTCGTTCAGCTCTTCTGAAAATCTATTCAACTCATCTTCTTTTGATTCTAACCCATGTTGCAATTTATCGAGGTCTTCCTCCCGTTCCTGGAGTTTCTGCTTTTCACTTTCTATCTCTTTTTCCCTCTCGTCTAGCTCTTTTTTCAGTTCATCTAGATTTTCTTCCTTTTCTTTCAACTCGCGGTTCCGATCTTCTAGCTTTTCTTCCGTGTTTTCCAATCTTTCTTCCCTTTGATCTAATCGATCTTCCTTCTCTTTCAATCCGTTTTCCTTTTCCTGCAGCTCTTGGTCGTAGGTCTCCAATCTTTTTTTGCGTTCTTCCAACTTTTCTTCAAGATCCTCCAATGATTTTTCTTTATCATCTAAATTCTCTTCTAACTCGTCGAGTTCTGCTTCTCTTTGCTCTAACAAATCTCTGTTTTTTTCAAGTTCTTCTTCTTCCCTTTCTAGAGCGTCGCTTTTCTTCGAAAGATTATCCTCTCTTTCATCTAACTGTTTTTCCCATCCTTCCAGTTTCACATCTCTTATATCCAACTCTTTCTTGCGCTCTTCAAGTTCATTCTTCACCTCGTCTAAACTCTTCTTTTTTTCCTCAAGGTCCTTTTCTAATTCTTCAAGGGATTTTTCCCTTTCTTCTAACAGTTCCTCTTTTTCTTCTAAGTCTTCTTTTAGATCATCTAAAGAGTCTTTTCTATCCCGTAGTTCTTTTTCTTTTTCACTTAGTTTTTCATCCCATTCTTCAAGTTCTTCTTCAGTGGAAGCGAGAGTTTTCTCCCGAGATTCGCCTTCATCTTCTTTTTCGTCTATCTTCTCTGATCTATCTTCCAGCTGGGTTTCCCATCCCTCGAGTTTTACCTCCCACAGGTCGAGTCTATTACCTTTTCCTCTGAGATTTTCTTTTTCTTCGGCTAGTGTTTTCTCCTTTTTCCGCAGTATATCTTTTTTATCTTGAAGTTCATCTTCCCAGGATCCTAATCTTTTTTCTTCTTTTTTTAACTCCCCTTCTTTTTTATTTAGATCTTCTTTTTTATCCTCTAACTCTTTTCTTTTTTTCTCTAATTGGTTCTTATCCTTTTCTAATTTTTCGACCCGTTCCTGGATATTCTTTCTTTTTTTCTCTAGATCTTTCTCTTTTTTCTCGATCTTTTCTTTTTCATCGTCTAATTCTTCTTCAAGATCTTCAAGTTCTTTCTCGCGTTCTTTCAATTTATTCTTTTTTTCTTCCAAGTTCTCTAATTCTTCTTCAAGATCTTTCTTTTTTTCTGTTTTTTCATGGATATGTTTTTCTATTTGACCGAGTTCTTCTTCTAGTCCTTTCAGATCTTCTTTTTTTGCCTCTAGTTCTTCGATATCGTTCTCGAGTTCATCTTTTTCTTTTTCAAGTTCGGATATCTGTTCAGAGAATTGGTCGACATTTTGTTGAAGCTTTTCTTTTTCATCCTTTATATCTTCTAGTTCACTTTCACTTTTTTCCACTTCACTTTTTTTGTCTTCCAGTTCTTTTTCTTTTTCCTCGATCTTTTTCTTTGTATCCTTCAGTTTTTTTTGCTGTTCTTCTAACTTTTCTTTTTGATCTTCTAATCCCTCAAGTTCTTCCTCCAAACTTTCTTTTTCTGATTTCTTTTCTTGAATTTCCTTCACGATCTCTTCGTTTTCGTTCTTCAGTTTTTCTAGTTCGCTTTCACGTTCTTCCACTTCATCTTTTTTGTCTTCCAGTTCTTTTTCTTTTTCCTCGATCTTTTCCTTTTTCTCTTTCAATTCCTTTTCGTATTCTTCTAGTTGATTTTCTTTTTCCGCCAATCTTTTCTTACTTTCTTTTAGGCTTTCGACTTCTTCTTCCAGTTCTTTCTTTTCTTCTTTCAGTTCTTCTAGACCTTCTTTTTTTGTCTCTAGTCCTTCGATCTTGCTTTCGAGCCCTTCTTTTTCCTCTTCCAACTCGGATATCTGTTCAGAGAATTGATCTACATTTTGTTGAAGCTTTTCTTTTTCATCCTTTATATCTTCTAGTTCGCTTTCACTTTTTTCCACTTCACTCTTTTTGTCTTCCAGTTCTTTTTCTTTTTCTTCGATCTTTTTCTTTTTCTCTTTTAATGTTTCTTCATTATCCTTCAGTTTTTTTTGCTGTTCTTCTAACTTTTCTTTTTGATCTTCTAATCCCTCAAGTTCTTCCTCCAAACTTTCTTTTTCTGATTTCTTTTCTTGAATTTCTTTCTCGATCTCTTCGTTTTCGCTCTTCAGTTTTTCTAGTTCGCTTTCACTTTTTTCCACTTCATCTTTTTTGTCCTCCAGTTCTTTTTCTTTTTCCTCGATCTTTTCCTTTTTCTCCTTCAATTCTTTTTCGTATTCTTCCAATTGATTTTCTTTTTCAGCCAATCTTTCCTTACTTTCTTTTAGGCTTTCGACTTCTTCCTCCAGTTTTTCTTTTTCTTCTTCCAGTTCTTCCAGATCTTCTTTTTTTGTCTCTAGTCCTTCGATATCGTTCCCGAGTTCTTCTTTTTCCTTTTCAAGTTCGGATATCTGTTCAGAGAATTGATCTACATTTTGTTGAAGCTTTTCTTTTTCATCCTTTATATCTTCTAGTTCGCTTTCACGTTCTTCCACTTCATCTTTTTTGTCCTCCAGTTCTTTTTCTTTTTCCTCGATCTTTTTCTTTTTTTCCTTCAATTCTTTATCATATTCTTCCAATTGATTTTCTTTTTCAGCCAATCTTTCCTTACTTTCTTTTAGGCTTTCGACTTCTTCCTCCAGTTTTTCTTTTTCTTCTTCCAGTTCTTTCAGATCATCTCTTTTTGTTTCGAGTTCTTCGATCTCTTTTTCAAGCTCATCTTTTTCCTCTTTTATCTCATCTACTTCACTTTTTTTGTCCTCCAGTTCTTTTTCTTTTTCCTCGATCTTTTCCTTTTTCTCCTTCAATTCTTCTTCATAATCTTCGAATTCTTTTTCGTGCTCCTCTAAAGTTTCCCTTTCTTCTTTCAAATTTTCGAGTTCTTTATCTAGATTTTCTTTTTCTTCTTTCTTTTTATCTAGTTCTTTTTTAACCTCGTCGAGCTTTTTCTCTACCTTTTCAGATTCTTCTTTTTTTTCTTCTAGATCATCTATCTCGTGTTCTAAGCCTTCTTTTTTCTCTTTTAGACTTGATATTTGATCAAAAAAATCCCCTACTCTTTCTTCGATCCTATTTTTTTCTTCTTTCAACTCTTCGATTTCCTTTTCTAGCTTTTCTTTCTGCTTCTTTTTTTCCTCTATCTTCTTTTCTATTGATTCTTCCCCGCTCTCAGGATCCGAAAGTGATTTTTCAAGTTTCTCTATTTCGCTTGAAAGATCGTCTTCATCGTCTTCCCTCCTATCTTCTTCAGAATCATCTGAATCTGACAGAGACTGCTCGAGTTCCTCGATCTCGTCTAACAAATCTCCTACTTCATCTTCATCCTTTTTTTCAAGTTGTTTTGCTTCTTTAAATATTTCAAACGCGGTCTCTTCTTCAAACTGGTACTTATCCATGAGGCCCTCTATACCCTGATCTATGATATCGACTATAGATTCACAACCATTTTCATAAAGCTCTTTAGCTTTTTCAACTCCTATCTCGGAGATCTGGGTCAACTCCTCGATCGATTCATCTTTGTTTTGTTTTCCATCGCTCATCTTTATCTCAACATCCCACTTTTTGTGGATAATTAATTTTTAAGATTTCCATATATTTTTGGAAAGCATCATACAATCATTCAAGTTCTTCTTCAGACGTGAGAAACAAACTTCAATATGATCTTTTTTTGTATCATCTCTCTTGATAATACATTCATCCTGATATAAAATTTTTCGATTAAAAACGACTCGATCACGATGTATGACTTAAAATCATGATTAACCTAACAGGTAACTAGGAATCAGACATACGGCGGAAGGAAGTAAAATTCTTCACTCCGGATACTCTTCTACCTTCTCGTATTCGTCTTCGATATATTGGAGTATTATGTCCCTGTTCCTTTTCAGATGGGATTCGTACCATCTTTTGACGACGCTCTTCAATATTTTATGGAATTCATCCATCCCATCATCACCTAACGGAAATTCCGCATCGAAGAGGGAGTACCTAGCAAATATCCTCTTCCAACCACTGTATTTGTAATATTTCTCTCCTTCGCAGTATTCAAAGAAGAGTCCTATATGCAAAGTATCTTCCTTAGAATAATACTCTAGTACAAGGCTGTCGCCGGTTCTGTTATCTTCCTGGGTCTTATCCATCAGCTTGATTTTATTCAAGTTTGAGAAATCAAAATCCTCTCTTAGCTCCCAGTCTTCTGGAAACTCGTTGAACCGAGCAAACGAACTATGATCTGGCTTCATGCTAAAATGCACGTTCAATTTCTCAAATCTGATCCATATACGCCAGAAATCCTTCACAAATTGTCGGTTGAGTTCTGCCATCTTGGAATTCCTCTCACCTAGATCCCTAAAGACCTCTGATGTTTTTTCTTCCAATTCGGCGTCTAACTCGTCGAACCAATCTCCCGCATCTTCTTTAGACTTATCTTTTGAAGCCATGAATATCACTTCATATAGTTCTCAATTCTTAGATTACCTTAATCGCCCTGTAATTAGACTAGGGATATAAAAGTTTTCTCGATGGAAATTATGATATCAAAGAAAAAGATAGGTAATCTTTAAATCATTTGACTAATTTAGAATCAAACGAAAAGTACGAGAATAAAGGGTGTGATTTATGAACTGCGAGCTCTGCGGTAAGGAAACCTCTCACACTGTGACGGTGAACATAGAGAACTCGGAGATAGAAGTATGCGAGGCATGTAAAAGCTACGGAAAGGAGGTATTTTCCAAAGGTAAATCCGATTCATCACAAAAACAGATACTCCAACGGATTAGATCTAAAAAAAGAACTAGCTCGAAAACCGGATTGGATGAAGCGGATAAAAAAGAATTGGCCTTGGATTACTCCGAAAGGATAGAGAGGGCGAGGATTGAAAATGACTTCACTCAGGAAGAACTAGCCAAAAAGATCAACGAGAAAAAATCAGTCATAGCAAAACTCGAGAGGAGCGATATGCGGCCTAGCGATGATCTGAGAAAAAAGCTAGAAAAAACCTTAGATATCGAACTGATGGAGAAGATAGAGTCTACTCCGACCAAAAAGACAGAAGGATCGGACGGGCTAACTATCGGTGACCTTATAGAAGATGGCTAAATTTCAATCCTTTATCCTATCTGCGTATTCTACTCTACGCATACTATCATTCAATTTGAGAGCTCATCAATCAACTGACAGTTCTTCGGCTACCTTTTCTAGTTCGTCCATGTTTATCTTGTAGTATACGTCTTTCATCCTCTTTACGAGATCCTCCTTTTCTAAACTTTTTAGATTGTTTTTAGCCACGTTTCTATCCATGTTCAACTGACCAGCTATATCGAATATTGAGGTTTCCCCTGTTTCAAACAAAAGTTCGAATATATTCTTCACTAGACCGGGAAAATCCATGTTGGCTAAAACTTTATCGAAATTCATGTATTCCA
>PWHU01000144.1 GCA_003555395.1 Thermoplasmata archaeon | reverse complement strand
TTCCTTCTGAAGAGATCCTAGACCACTTGGAAGAAAGAAAGAAGATCATAGCGGTGGAACACAGTTATTCACCACGTATCTCTGAAGTGATAAGACTGAATACGGGTCATCATATAGAGGATGAGATCGTAAAATTTACAGGGCGCCCCATATACAAGGACGAACTGATCGATTCATTGAAGGATGTAATAGAAGGTTCTTCCAGGGAGGTGTTGAAACATGGCCCGTGAGTATGGTACAGAGAATTGGATAGATTGGTGTCCCGGCTGTGGGAATTTTGGCATAGTTTCAAGCGTGTACAGGGCTTTTTCCGAGTTAGAGCTTGAACCGGAAAATACGGTGTTAGTGTCCGGTATAGGCTGTTCAGGCAAGATGCCGCACTTCGTGGGGGTGAACGGCGTTCATACTCTTCACGGGCGCGCTATACCCTTTGCCACGGGTATCAAGATGTCAAATCCTGATCTAGAAGTCGTAGTCAACGGAGGTGACGGAGATCTTTTAGGTATAGGCGCAGGCCATTTTGTGGCTTTGGGAAGAAGAAATCTTAACGTCTTGGTGATGATGCACGATAATCGAGTTTATGGCCTTACAAAAGGGCAGGCGTCTCCGACTCTACCAAGAGATATCCAGACCAAAGCGCTCGACAAACCGAACATACATTCTGCCGTAAAACCTCTGAGTTTAGCGCTCGTTTCGGGCTACACTCACATATCGAGAAGCTTCGCAATGGATTCCGACCATCTCACGGAGATGATAAAAGAAGGGATAGAACATGACGGAGCCGCATTTTTAGACATATTACAGCCCTGCGTCACCTACAACGATATACATACCTCGGATTTTTTTAGAGAGAGGATAGAGAAGTTGAGCGATTGGGATCCAGAAAAGGATAAAAGCGAGGTTTACCGGAAGATGAGAGAGTATAGTGGATCAGAGAAGATACCGACAGGAGTGATATATAGAGATCAGGATGAACCCACATTCTCGGATAGACTGTTTAAGCATCATAGAGAAAAAAGTCCTTCGCAGCGTACTGTGGAAAGAAAAGGGGCATCGACACTCAGCAAAGACGAATTTATCTCTAAATTCGAAGATCTTGTGGTTAAACGAGGATTTTAAAACGATCTAAACTTCTTTCCGCCGCTCTCCACCATATCTCTTATTTTGAGCTCTGGTAATTCGTTGGAAAGATCTTCGGCCACCTGAGGGTCCAGACCTTCTTTTTTCAAGGTCTTCTTGAATATCTTCTTTCTCTTCTTCGAAGCTCTTTTGTACCTCAAGAATAGAAGGACGAGCTTGAGGATGAGAGGGAGAGACGTCGCTAAAGCTCTCACAACGAGCAACGGCTTCCTGTCTCTCCTGCTCTCCTTTCCCATCCTTTTCACTATCCTATTCTTTCTCTTCCATCTTCTTCTTCACTTTCTTCTTTATCTCTTCGCTTAGGTCCTCGCCGAAGTCGTCGTCCATGTCTTCCCCAGCAAAGCCTCCCGCGTCACTCAGTACTTCCTTTATGACGGAAGTTATATCCCTGCTCTTCATGAAGTCTCTTGTCAGCTGATAAGCCTTGTCCTCGTCCATGCCCGCGTCAACTAACTCCTTGTAAAAGTTGGCGGTACTTTTTGCTAGCTTCTCACTGTCTTCAGTATTGTAGATCGCCTCGACTATCCCTGAGATCAGGGAGGGAACGGTCTCGTTCAAAGTCTGCATGACCTCTTTCAATTCTTCTACATCGTCTAGATTTTCCATCTTTTTCACCTCTATACTATAAGGGTGACCAAACTATTTGTTTATGCCGAGCAATTCTGCCCACTTGTTGATCGTTTCATCGGTGAGTTCGTAATGTTTACCTTTACTTTCGTCGCATTCAGTCTCTCTTACAACTCCGTTCTTCTCCAGTTCTTTCAATTTTTTCCTTACCGTGTGTCTTGAGGCGCTACCCTTTTTTTCCCGAAGCCTCCCTGTTATCTGAGTTATGTTTAAAGATGTGCTGTCGAATAAGATCTCCACTATCTTTTCAGATATAGGATCATTTGTTTCGGTGATCTGAGCGGGAGAGATACGCCCAAATCTCTTGTACATCGAAAGCATATTCATGTATTTCTTCTCGATATTGGTAGCGGCCGAAGCTCTCTCGAGTACCTCCTTATGCATGGTCATCAGGTTCTCCAGCATATCCTCCAATGCTCTCACCTGATCCCTCAAAGATTCGATCTCTTCCTTGAGTTCTTCCCTCTCGGCTCCTTTCTCCTCGCTCATCGATGTATAAGGTGAAATGCTTTAATTAAATGTTCCCTCCAACAGGGAAAAAAATCACTAATCTTAAATATCATTAGCAATTAAGATGTTACGCTCTTCTTGTGAAGGGCCCGTAGCTTAGGTTGGTGGAGCATCTGGCTCATAACCAGACGGTCGCCGGTTCAAATCCGGTCGGGCCCACTTCACCATTGTTCGTAATCCTTCTAATATTGCTCTATTTGTAATAGGGAAGGGAACCTAACGCCAATTTGCATACAAAATCTGAATTTCTCTTCCTTCTAGTGGTTTCACAGATAGGATGAAAATAAAACTCCGTCAACTATGACATAAATGTATAGTCTATCTCCATACATCAGATTTTTATTTTCCAACTAAGGGCGGACCGATTCTAATCTTATTTACCCACTACTTTATCAATCGTATTCTTCTTCAATAGCCTCTTTTGGGCCCAGTACCAGATTCCGTACTTTCTTTCGGAGGAGGACGGAGATGGGCTTTCTCTTGGACTGTATTCTATTAGTTGCTCACTAGGTGGTTGACCATAGTTCTCTTGGTCTCTAGGGAACCCATAATAACCTCTCAGTGGTTGTTAGCGAAGGGTTTATAATCTTTGTACTTCATCTACATCCAACAACAGCAACTTCAACCTTGATCCCACTCGCCGCTGTGATATTCCTCGAACATGTCGTACCGGATCTTGGCTTTCCTACCGTCCGGATGGTGAAACACTATACCCTCTACGTACCCTTCGGCTTCGTCATAAGTCAGGTCGTGCCACTTGGAGTAAAATAGAGGTATCAAACCGTCTTCGAACCATTTTTTTATCGAATCGAAGGTCTTTGGATACTTTCCCCAAGAGTTGTACTTCAGTTTTTCTTTACAGTACAGCTCGAAGGGCAGCCACACGTGAACGTCCATATCGTAAGGGTTCTTCACATCTCTCGAGCCCATCTTCGGTCCCACGAGTTCTCCGTAATACGATCCGTCATCCAACCCGCTTAAATCCACGTATCCTCTCCTGAGTGAATTGTTTATACCTTCCACAACGAAGAGATTCCACCTGTTCTTGTGGAACGGCTTTATCCTGTTCTGCCTGTTGAACACATCCACGATCTCGTGATCTTCTACCACGATAGAGACGTTGGTACCGTTCAGTTTTTCCGTAGCTATAACCTCGTCACCTTCGAACACCCACTCGTAATCCTCCTTTCTTTCAGGAGTCAGAACGTACTCCTCTTCTCCATCGACCATCTTTTCCTCTCTGACGAACGGAGATTCCAGTTTGGGAAAGTCCTGTATGGAGATATTGATGTTGACACCTCTCACCACCTCGTTGACAGTCTCGCCGGTCTTCATATGCCTTCTCCAAGCCTCTTTAAGCTCTTCAACTATCTTCTCATCCATATCGATCCCTCACTTATGATGTAGACCTCTCTGAATACTGCCACGATCAAATAAACCTTCCCCTCGTAACGACGGAAACTAGTCCATAAAAGACTGCGGAGATTGACCACGAACCACTAGATCCAAGATCATCCTAGTCGATCAATTCCTCGACTTCCTCCACCATCTCCTTTAACTCCTGCTTCACCCCTAGGGTTTCACATCTCTCATCGAGATATTGGTGATCCAGGTCTTCCCACCGAACGGATATGCTCCCAGCATCCTGGATATCCTGTTCGCTGCCGTAGTACAGCTTGTTGGCGATGGTATCTTCTGGAGAAGCTACGTACAACGTTATACCCTCGTAATCGATCTTCTTTCGATTCTGTAAAGTGATCTTTTCCTTCTGCTCGTAAATACCCTTTATGTCAAGTCTGAAAAGTGAATCCTTTTACTCCGCTGAGAAATGAGTTTTTTCCCGGAAAGCCCGCTTCATACCTTCAGGATCAGAAAAAAATCCCTCGTTCTGAAGATGGGCAGAAAAATCTTCCATCTCTTCTTCATCGAGTTTCAACACTAGGTCGAGGTCGACCGTAGTCCTCGGATTTCCATAAACGATGACCGCTATCCCGCCAACAAAAACATATAGTCAAGGACACGACTTTTCTTTGGTTTTTTAGTGTCCTTGACGTCTACATGAATGCGGAGCATTCATTCGATGTTGGGAATTTGATTCCCAAAACATCTACAGGAATTCTCTTAGAATTCCTTAGAATCGAGGAATTTGATTCCTCGTAAAGCAGTGGATGACAAAACCGAATTACAGAGTAATGAAATTACTCATCTCACTCAAGCGTAGCTCTCGTGATACAAAGAGGTTTTGTCTTGTATTTTGTACCGTG
>PWHU01000131.1 GCA_003555395.1 Thermoplasmata archaeon | reverse complement strand
TGCTGTCCGTTGCGCCCTTGATAGCCAAAACTCTCATCCCTTCCGTATCTCCTTCAAAAGCATCTTTCACCTTTTCATCTTCGTATCCCTCGCCGATATCTCTTATCGAGCTCATCCTTTTCCTCTCGGAATCGAAGGGGAACTCAATTATTTCGGGGTTCACTTCGTCCTCTCTCTCGTGCCGTGTGCCCAATTTTGTCGACATAGTGACCAAGGCGGCCTCGGTGGGATCTCCTACTGAATACCAGCTATCGTGCTGATCGTCCGGCTCGTGTATCTCTGCGTCGGAAGCTAAAGTCGCGGCGTCCATGAATATCTCGAGTTCGTTTATCTGGTCCTGCGACAGGTCGGTACCATCTTCGTCTTTTATCGTTCCCTCCGGTTTGTAACCCAAACCGGTCAGGCTGTACTCTCCGTCGTCGAACCAGACGTTCTTGACCGTCATCTCGTTCTTGGTCAACGTTCCCGTCTTGTCCGTGCAGATCACGGTTGTAGAGCCGAGGGTTTCGACGGAAGATAGGTTCTTGACCACGGCGTTCTTGTTAGCCAAGCGGTTGCTCCCTGTCGATAGAGCTACAGTAACTTGTGCCGGCAGAGCCTGGGGAACCGCTGAGACCGCGATACCTACCGCATAGATAAGACTTACAGTTAAGCCAAGGCCCTGCCATATAGCCACGAAAAATAGTGCCGCGCTGATAACTACCACTATCGAGGTAAGATGTCTAGCGAGGAGTTCGAGTTCCTTCTGCAAAGGAGACTTGAGTTCAGTAGTTTCTTCCGTCATATCCGCTATCTTACCCATCTCGGTGTCCATGCCCGTGTACGTTACGACCCCGACAGCGTTTCCCGTGGCGACGGTAGTTCCCACGTAAGCCATGTTATCTCTGTCGGCGAGAGTGACTTTTTCCTTTATCGCTCTGCTGTTTTTTTCTTGTGGCATGGACTCGCCGGTCAGCGAAAAATCGTTTGTCTTGAGGTTGAAAGATTTTATCACCCTAATGTCCGCAGGGATCTTGTCGCCCTCTTCCACCTTTATTATGTCTCCAGGGACGAGTTCTTCCTGACCGATCTCTTTCCACTTCCCGTCCTGTTTGACCTGTGCAGGGGATTTAATAAGCGATTTCAACTTTTCTATTATCTGTTCCGCCTTGTACTTCTGCACGAAGCCGATCACGGCGTTTATGAATACTATGATGAACATGGCGGCGGCGCTCTTCAAGCTACCCGGGTCGTCCTGGAATATTCCTAGGAAAAGTGATATGATACCGGCGATGATCAGTACGACGACGAGTAATTCTTTGAACTGTGATAGAAACAGTAACAATTTAGGGGTCTGGATCTTTCCGGTTATCTCGTTTTTACCGTGCTTTTCCAGACGTTTTTCACCTTCATCTCTCGTCAAGCCTTCAGGCGATGTATCTAGAGCATCTAGACACTCCTTGACGCTCATCTGATAGTACTCTTTTTTACCTTCCATCGTCATCGCTAATTAGCCGAAATATTGGCACACATATAATATTTTTTGGTCAGAAGTACTGTGTGTATATTATGCCCGCTATCAACACCGCAAGTAAAGTTATCCACAAGATCAAAGCCCTTTTGGTCAATCTTCTAGCTTTATCGGCCTCCCCCCAAGTACTCGGTTCAAAACCTTGAACCACGAAGGTCAATACTCCCGCGAGATTGATACATATCAAGTTGACGAAGAACAAAACAAGGGCGTTGAAACCTTCGATAAATTCCTGAGACCCTATGAGTAGGCCGGAAGCCGCTATAGCAGGAACTAAAGCGAGAGCTACCATAACGCCTATGACCGCCGAGGAAAGACCTTTAGTGTATGCCAAGGTCCCAGCGCTCCCTGCGGAGAGAGCTAAAACAACATGCAGGAGCGAGATATCCGTCCTAGCGGCGATCTCTGTTGTGGTGGGATCGACGGGAAGCACGATACCGAGTGCGATAGAAACTATGAAGGATAATACTATGCCCACAAGAGCGGTTTTAGCCGCTAATTTAGCTAGGTCGAAATCTGCTAAGGTAGTGGCTAACGAGAGGCCCACGTTGGGCCCGAGCATCGGAGCTATAACCATGGCGCCCACGATGACAGCAACATCGTTCCTCAAGACGCCTATAGATGCCACCACGGCGGCCAAGATGGTCAGTAGGACGTAAACCCTGTTTACTTCCCTCTGGTCCTTGACCTCCGTGTACAGTTCTTCTCTGCTCACGCCTCTAGTCTCTTTTCCCTCCTCTTCCTTTTCTTTCTTCTCTTCCTCCTCAACGGGCAGAGATGCCTCTACCTTGAAAAGAAGCAATCTAAAAGAATCGTACGTTCCAAATTCATCGTTCAACTTATCTATTATGGTCTGGCTTTTATCAGCATCAACTAAGATCTTGATAACGACCCTGTCTTCCGCTATCCTCTCACACCAGAATTCAAATACTTTGTTATCTTCCTCCAGCAGATCTTCGGCTTCTCCCCACTTTTCAGCAGGTATCAACATCTCTATCAGGCGCTGCAAAGTCTCGACCGTTTTGTTATGCTAGTGAAGATATATTAAGCTTATGAGCCTATCGATATCCGATATGACACCAAGTTCATTGAAAAGTATTAAATCCCATTTTATGATTATAGGGTCAAAAGAGGGAAAAAATGGATGAAGAGGAACTCATAGGACTGATGAAGAAAAGGTGGACCGCGCGAAAGTTCGAGTCAAAAGATGTTGACGAGGAGGATCTCGAAAAGATACTGGAAGCGGGTAGGTGGTCTCCTTCTGGAGGTAACAAGCAGCCGTGGGAGTTGATCGTGATAAGAGATGAAGAGACCAAGCACAAGATAGCGGAACTCTACGCCGAGGGTATGGGCATGTCCGACCCACCGGAGAGGTATACGTCTCCTCCTGTGTTGATAGCGGTCTGCGTGGATAAACGTGTCATCGATTCTTATCCCGATATGATGCCCGCGGAATTCGTGGTTTACGCGAGCATAGGCAGCATGGTCCAGAACATGAGTTTGGCCGCTGCCTCGTTGGATCTCGCTCTCAGCTGGGGTACTCAACCTGAAGGGATCAAAGAAGAGGTGAAGGAACTTTTGGAAGTGCCTGACTATATCGAAGTGCCCGATATACTGCAGTTGGGATATCCAGATCAGGAGCGGTACTCTTCTGATAGACGGAGGATAGACGAATTCGTTCATCGCGATAAGATAGACGAAGAGAAGTTGAGAGACATCTGATACCTGCTGAAAAGCTTAAATAATCTTTTTTCCCTCTCGTATACGAGAGGAAAACCTTGTTCGGAAGATTCGACGCTAGGAAAGGAAGATGCGATATCTGCGGAAAGGAGAACGAGCACGTCTCCGATTTTCTATCACTGTGTTTGGACTGTATCCGCCGCGATCCATCTAAAGCACTGGAGAAGAGCGAAACTCTTCATAGAAAAGCAAGAGGGGGATCCGGCCTACCCGTACCTTCTGATGTAAGTTCTAAAGGTATCGAGTGCGATTACTGTGCGATGAACTGTACCATCGCTGAAGGCGAAAGAGGATACTGCGGCCTCTCCCGTAATGAGAAAGGCCGGTTGATACGTGAATTCGGAAACTCCGAGAGAGCCATAGGCTCTTGGTATAAAGAGCCACATCCTACCAACTGTGTTTCCTCGTGGTGTTGTGCAGGATCTACGGGAGCGGGTTATCCGAAATTCGCTAAAACACCTTCGGGAGACGTCGGTTACAGAAATGCTGCGGTATTTTTGGGGTCCTGTTGTGCCCATTGTCTTTACTGTCAGAACACAGATTGGCACAGGATGACCTCTTCTGGTGAACCCGTGCTGGAGAAGGAAGGACTCGCAGAGAAAATAGTGGCGGACGAATCCATAACTTGCGTGTGCTGGTTCGGAGGTTCACCGGAGCCCCAGGCGCCCTTTGTGTACGAGGTCTCTAAAGAAGTATTGGAGAAAGTAGATGAAGACAGGATTTTCAGAGTGGGAGTCGAGGTCAACGGCAACTTCAACTGGAGTTGGTTAGATAAGATAGCAAATTTATCTTTTGATAGCGGAGGAGGTATCAAGTTCGATTTAAAGGCGTGGGATAAACACCTTTATCGAGTGCTGACTGGCATGGACCCTAAAGCGGTATTCGAAAACTTCAAAAAGTTGGGAAAATACGAGGAAAAACGAGACTCCCCTCCATTTCTTCGAGCTTCGACCCTTCTCGTTCCAGGATATATCGATCTGGAAGAAGTTAGGAAAATCGCAGAGTTCATAGCTGGCGTAGATAGATCCATACCTTACTCTCTTCTCAGCTACGCCCCCGCCTATAAACTCGACGATCAGCCTCCGACGAGTAAGGATTTTGCACTCACTGCAAAAAACGTGGCAAAAAATCAAGGACTCGAAAATGTTAGGATCGGAAATGATCATCTGCTGGGATGATCAGGATACGGTTCAACAATTTTCTTACCCGCTCTCAACAAATATAAATATCATCGTCAAAATGAGTTAGCTGAGGTAAAGGCCATGGTCAAAAAAAAGGGTCTCGCACTGCTCTTGACGATCTTAGTTTTGATCAGTGCGTTCACGGTC
>PWHU01000008.1 GCA_003555395.1 Thermoplasmata archaeon | reverse complement strand
CCACTCAAAAGCAGCAAAAGAGTGATCGTGACGGTGAATACTTTTCTTATCATGCCTCTTCTCTTCACTCTATAAGAGGAGAAAGAGTATTTAACGATTTATCTTCTTTTTACGTAGGCAGTTGAGACGAGACTTTTTGATTTATTCGGAAAGAGTGATCTAGTACGGATTCCCTCTCTCAGCCTCTCCGTCTTGCTATGCGGCTATCTCGGTCAACTCTTTTCTGGCTCCCGTGATTCACTCCTTCCGGGCCCTTTTCCGCCTTCTCGTTCTTTTGACCCTGAAGATCCGCTTCCAGATCCTTCACGGCTTTCTTTCCTCTCGCCTGTCTCACTTTTATCTTCATTTCCTTCGTTTCTACCGTTCTCTCTCTCGGGATAGCCTATATCGTCGCTCATCTCGCCGCCTTCGAGTTCATACTCGGACAGATCGGTCGTGTTGCCCCACTCGGACTCGATCACCGCAACGTCGTCTACGTACCAGTCTGTGCCGTCTTCGCCGTAGTAATAGAAACCTATCCCGATCTCTTCGTCGGCATACCGGCCTCTGTTCCCTCAAAATCCTCTTTGACAACTGTTTTAAACCCCTACACGATGTGCCCCTCGCCTAAAACATGAAAGAAAAAAAGCGGAAGAAGAACGATAAGATATACTACGGCTGGTTCGTAGTGATAGGAGCTTTTTTAGCACTTCTAGTCTCCAGCGTCCGTAGTTACAGTTTCGGCGTTTTTATTCTACCTTTGACAGAGGAGTTCGACTGGCCGAGAGCCCCGCTGACCTTGGGTTTTTCCCTCTCGCTGCTGATGACCTCTTTTCTCGGCATAGTTTCAGGAAAGTTGAGCGACAGGTACGGAGTCAGAAAGGTGATGACCGGGGGTACCGTTCTAACGGTGCTCGGATTCCTCTTTTTGAGCCGTATAGGATCTTTGCTGCAGCTGTACCTAGGTTTTCTACTCTTGGGTATAGGTGCGAGCGCCTTCTACATTCCCGTGACAACGACCGTGACCAGGTGGTTCGACGAGAGAAGGGGACTGGCCATAGGGATCACCGTCACCTCGTTAGCCTTCGGCATGGCCTTCTTCCCTCCGATCTTAGAGAGGATGATAGCCAGGTGGGGTTGGAGGAACATGTTCATCATCATAGGTCTCTTCGCCCTCATCGTTCTTTCCGTCTCCACCTACTTGATGAAAAGGTCTCCGAACAGTTTGGAAGGAAACAACGATGAAGAAACGGGCTACACACTGAAAGGAGCTTTGAAGACGCGCTACTTCTGGATAATCTACTTCATGTTTTTGGTGGCGCAGTTCTCCGCCATGACCATAACAGTTCATCTAGTTCCTTACTCCAACGATGTGGGCATCCCGAGCTTTTACGCCGCCACTTTACTCACCGCGGTGGGCATCGCCAACATGTTCGGAAGGATATTCGGAGGCTGGACTTCGGACAAGCTCGGGATCATCAAAGGTGTGATCATATTTTTCATGCTGCAGACCATCGCGATCTTCGCCCTTCCTCTCTCGACCTTTCTTTGGGTGCTTTACCCCATAGCTCTTCTCTTCGGTTTAGCCTACGGAGGATGGGTGATGATCTACCCCGTCATAATCAGCAAGCTTTTCGGCACGAAACATTCAGGCGAGATCTTGGGCGCTTTAGGTACCGTGGCGGGTATCGGAGGCGCTTTAGGTCCTCTCTTGGCGGGCCACATATATGATATCACCGGGATTTACGACTTAGCGTTCCTCATCAGCGGAGCGATGTGTCTGGGCGCTTTGGGACTCTCCATCGTTTTCCTACTCATCTACGATGAGGAGTCTACAGATAAAATGTAAAGTCAAACCGCTTCTTTCATCTCTTTCAGCTTTGGAAATTTGAACAGGCCCGCTTCTCTATCGACACCGATGGCTTCCATCTCGCCAAGGTCTACCATCTCTCTCAGAACAGGAGAGAGTATCTGATTATCGCCGATCATATTAACGTTAGACCCTGTGGCGAGGGAAGAAAAAGCGGGCATCACGATGAGCTTTGTTCCCCCTCTTGTTTCCCCGTAAAGGAAGCAGCGTATCTTTTCCTTGACTCCGATCTCGTCGGTGAGCGTTAGAGCGGGATGTTCGTGACCCATCACCACGTATTTAACGTCGAGACCTCCGATGATCTCCCTCTTATCGTGACCGTGTATGAAAGCCGTGTTCTCGAAGACGAATTCTTCCTCTAAACTGACGTTAGGATACCTTCTGACCGTATAGATCAGATAATTATCGTGGTTGCCTTTTACCAAAGATATGTTCTCAACGGAATCAAGCAAAAACTCGAGGAACTCTTCCACCTCTTTTCTTTCTCCGTGCGAAGTTTCAGAAAATTCGTGCTTTATATCTCCGCAGACCATCACTCGCTCGATGTCTTTCTTTTCCAGCATATCTGAAAGGTCGTCCTTCATCTCGGACAGCTGGAATCTAGGCATGAACATCCCTGAATCGGCCATCAGCGATTCTAAGCCGAGGTGAAGATCCGATATGATCAGCATCTTCTGCTCAGGGTCGTATAACGCCGGATGATTTCCAACAAACTCGAACCTTTCGAAGATCTTCATTCAACCATCCTCTTTTTCGATACTTTTCATCACCCTATGGTGGAGCTGCTGAAGCCTTCTCTTCTTATCATCCAGCTTCAACAAGTCGCTCTGGCTCTGGATCACCAGGTCGTGTGCGAAGGGAGAAGGTATTTCAGTCTCGACAACGTCATATTCTCTGCTGCCGTCCTCTATATCATTCAGCACGTCGATGGCGTTATCTATATCCATGTAATCCTCTATTATCTCGCGGTAAGTTTCCTTCACGATGGGAAATTCTTCGTCTATCTTCTCGCACGCCGAAAGTAGGAAATGAGACTTCATCTGCTGCCTTCCCACGCTCAGCTTTTTGCCTTTGTAACTGCGCAGGATCATCAGTGCTCTCGAAGCTACGTGCCTGAAACGTCTTTTCATCAACTCTGTTTTCCTCACCGCTTTCTTCAGAGTTTCTCTAAGGTCGCTCTCGAGAACTCTTTGAAGCAGCTTTTCTACGCTCATCTCACTCCTCGGTAAGATCAAGACGAAGCCGTGATCGTCCACCACCATGCCAACGTTAGTACCTAACATCTCGGAGGCATGGTCCGCAAATATCCTGCAAAGAGCGTCGTTGACTTTCCTTCCAAATATGGTATGGAATATAAGGTTGATCTTGTCGTGCTCGAAGTTCTTTTCAACGAGTATCTTCTTATTCGTCGGCACCGTTTCAACGTAACGATACTGTTCGTCGAGATATGAAACTATGGAAGATACGGTTTTTTCATCCAAAAAATAATTATCTCTTATCCAATCTGAAGGGTCTTCGCCGTTCTCGATCATCTCTAATAGCTTTTCGTTGAACTCGCCTATCTTAGTCCCCAGGTCGTAAGATAAGGGTAACATCTCGGAGAACCATGAAGGTACGGTGGGCGCTTTGTCTGGCCGTGCGTCCACATATACTTTCATACCCCTAGCATAACGGAACTCGTACGTGTCGCCGCCGTGTATGAATATATCGCCTTTGGTCAATCTATCCAAGAACTCTTCGTCAAGGGTGCCTACGAACCTTCCATCTCTTGTATGAACACGATAGGCACTCTGATCCGGTATCGTACCTATGTTGGTCATGTAGATGACCCGGGTCATCCTGCCTCTTCTTCCGAAGACCCTTTTACCCTCTTCGTTCGTATCGAGCCATATCTTACCGTATACCTTCTGATCCTCCAGAGAGGCGTATTCTCCCGCCACGTATCTCAACGTTTTCTCAAAATCCTCTCTCGGGAGTTTGTGAAAATTGAAGCTTTTTCTTACCATACCATAGGCTTCTTCGACCTCCCATTTTCTATTACATCCCATTCCCACGATGTGTTGAGAAAGAACATCAAGGCAGTTCGTCGGTATCCTGACCCGATCTAGTTCGTTGTTTTTAGCACAGCGCATCATCTCGGTGCACTCTAAAGCGTCGCCTCTCTCCATCACCAACACCCTTCCTTTGGGATCGTCGGCCAGCCTGTGACCGGACCTGCCTATCCTCTGGATCGCTCTCGATACACCTTTGGGGGAGGAGAGCTGTAATACCAGGTCTATGTATCCTATATCTATACCGAGCTCGAGAGAGGTAGAAGTGACCACCACTTTCAGTTCGCCGTCCTTCAAGGACTCTTCCACGTTCAACCTCTTCTCACGGCTCATGGAGGAATGGTGCGCTCCGATGTCGCCTCTATAATATTCTGGATCTTTGTTGATAAGGTTGTTGACCACCCTTTCCGTCGCACTCCTAGTGTTAGTAAAGATCAGCGTGGTCACATGATCTTTGACTAGAGAGTCTATCCTTTCGTACATCCTGCTGTTGACCACTTCGCCGGAAGTATGGATCAGGTCTTCAACCGGTGAAACGACTTTCAGGTCGAGCTCTTTAGAGGCGGAAACGTCGACTATATCGCACTGTCTCGGCTCACCGTTCTCGAATCCTACCAGGTAATTCGCTATCTCCTGTATAGGGGCCTGGGTCGCGGATAGACCTATCCTGGTGAACTCATCATCGCACATCGCCTGCAATCTTTCGAGCGAAAGTGAAAGGTGAGTCCCCCTCTTGTTATCGCACAATGAATGTATCTCGTCGACTATGACGTGATTGATATCTTTCAACTTTTGTTTGAATTTGGGAGCGTTCAAGATGATCCCCAGGGTTTCCGGAGTGGTCACCAGTATGTGAGGAGGTTCGTCCAACATCTTCTGTCTTTCGTTGGAAGGCGTATCTCCCGTTCTTACCGCGCTCCTGACCTCCGGCATCTTTATGTTCATCTCCTCGGCTATCTTTTTTATCCCCTCCAGCGGTTTTTCCAGGTTGCGCTGGATATCGTTGCCTAAAGCTCTCAAAGGAGATACGTAAAGACAGTAGACCTTGTCTTCCAGCTCGCCTTTATCTCCCTTGAGGAACAGTTCGTTCAGTATGGAAAGGAAGGCGGACAACGTTTTTCCGGATCCGGTGGGAGAGCACACCAAGGAATTCCTCCGCTCGTGTATCAATTCGAAAGAGTACTTCTGAGGAGGAGTCAACTTTTTGAATTTATCTTCGAACCATCTCTTCACGTAAGGCTCAAAATCTTTCGGTAAGTGATCTATAGATCTCGACTCGTCTACTCGTGCTATAGACATCATGACATCTTAGAACCGCTGCGATTTGAGTCTTTTCATCAGTTAGCACACGCAGAACAAAAAATGACCAAAATAGTTAATAACACCTACAAGATTGAATTACTGCGAAAGCAAGATACAAAAAACAAAAATGAAAAGGTGAAGAACATGGATGATGAGAACACTGTATTTATAGGAAGTAAGGAAACGATGAACTACGTGATGGCAGTGATGGAACAATTCAATAGAGGCAGTGACGAGATAGTGATCAAAGCGAGAGGAAGAGCCATAAGTAAAGCTGTCGACGTAGCCGAGATAACCAAGAACCGTTTTCTAGAGACTTCCGAGATAACGGACATAATGACCGAAACTGAAGAATTAGAGGACGAAGGCGGAGGCACTACGAACGTTTCGTCGATAGAGATAACGATGAAAAACAACAAGTAAGGACAAAAACCGGTCAAAAGGAACACCAACTCCTTTAACTGGATTTATTTCCCCGCCGGTGATTTCGCACCCTCTTCAGTACATCTTATTGTTAGTTCCAGATAGATCGAACTATAAAACGAAAAATAAAATAAGACTGTCTCCTTTACCGTAAAACATGACGACTTTCGTTACCGGTACCGCTGGGTTCATAGGGTTTCATACGGCCAAAGCTCTCCTTGAAAAGGGAGAAAAAGTGATAGGATTGGATAACGTCAACGATTATTACTCGCAGGAGTTGAAGTTGGACAGGAACTCGATCCTGGAAGATCACGACGACTACACTTTTTTCCACAAAGATCTCTGTGACCTAAGGTCGATGAAGAAGATCTTCCACGAGCAAAACATCGACAGGATATGTCACCTAGCGGCTCAAGCCGGCGTACGCTACTCGGTAGAAAATCCCCACGCTTACCAGCGTTCTAACCTTGAAGGATTCACCAACATCCTAGAGATGGCGAGACGCAACGACGTGGATAACCTGGTCTTTGCATCTTCCTCCTCGGTTTACGGAGGTAACAAGGACATACCTTATTCAGTAAGGGACGATGTCAACAGGCCGGTCTCATATTACGCAGCGACGAAGGTAGCAAACGAAGTGATGGCGCACTCGTACAGCCACCTTTACGGACTCAACTGTACGGGACTGAGATTTTTCACCGTCTACGGTCCGTGGGGAAGGCCGGACATGGCGATGTTCAAGTTCACCGATAGGATAGTGGACGACGAACCAATAGAAGTTTACAACTACGGCGACATGAAGAGAGACTTCACCTATGTAGACGATATAGTGGAAGGCGTGATAAGTTCCTTGGAAAAAGGTTTCGACTACGAGATATTCAACCTTGGAAACAACACGCCGGTGGAGCTGATGGATTTTATAGAGATACTAGAAGATACTCTGGGTAAAGAGGCGGAAAAGAACATGATGCCCATGCAGCCCGGCGACATGAAAGTCACCTATGCGGACATCTCCCGCTCTAAAGAGAAGTTGGATTTTGAACCGAAGACCGACCTGGGGGAAGGCGTTAAAAAGTTCGTCCAGTGGTACAAAGAATATTACGATGTAAGCTTTTGAGCGTTTGCACCCCGATACAAATATATAGTGACCTTCTATTACACATAGGGTGAGGCCTGATGACCAAAAACGGTCTTTACGCTTATTTGAAGCAGAGGATGGGACGTCCCAGCAAAGAGGAGATACTTGAAGGAGATATAGTACCACTCATGTTCAAACTCGGATGGCCACTCATGGTAGCGAATCTTCTACAGACCGCCTACAACCTTGCTGACACACTCTGGCTGGGCCGATTACCTTTTCCCGAAAATACTCTTTCAGTAGGGGCTATGAGTTTGGCTTGGCCGTTCATCTTTCTTTTACTCTCCATAGAGCTCGGATTGGGTATAGCCGCTGTAGCATTGATCTCTCAGCATGTAGGAGCAAAACGCTTCGAGGAGGCTAACGAGGACGCGGGGCAGCTGTATATGCTGCTTATCGTTCTTTCCGTCGTGCTCGGTATCATCGGTTATCTGGTCACGCCTAGAGCTATGGCTCTACTTGGTGAGGAAGGCGATATCGTACCTTATGCCGTTTCTTACCTGCAGGTCATATTCCTTGGATTTCCCTTACTGCTGATCTTTGCCGCTTTCTCTTTCATACTTCGTGCCTGGGGAGATACCATAACGCCCATGGCTTTGATGTCTCTCACCGTTATACTGAACATAATTCTCGACCCTTTTCTGATCTTTGGCTGGGGGCCTTTTCCGGCCATGGGGATAAGAGGAGCGGCGATAGCTACTGTCTTTTCGAGGGGGATAGGGGCCGTGATATCGATCTATATACTATCCAGCGGCAGGACCGGTTTAGAACTGAAATTACAGTACCTTGAGCCCAACCTAGATAAGATCAAAAAGTTCTTCAAGATCGGACTTCCAGCGACTGGAGCCAGAGTTTTTGACGCCGTCGGTTTTGTTGTGCTGACCGCTCTTTTGGCCCGTTTACCACAGCAGAGAGATGTGCTGGCAGCCTATGGAATAGGGAGTAGGATAATCAATATCACCTTCGTGTTGATATTCGGCTTGGGCATCGCGTTGAGTACCATGGTGGGTCAAGCTCTGGGGGCCGACAAGACGGGTAGAGCTGACAGGATAGCAAAAAAGGGTATCGTTCTGATGGCTGGCTTCATGGCGATCATATCTCTGGCTCTAGTGGTCTTAAGATATCGACTGGTCACTTTCTTTATACCTGACGCTCCCGATGTGATCGAGATGGGGGCCTCTTTCCTTCTGATCCTGGCTATAGGTGGTCCGTTCTTCGGTATTTTTGAAGCCGTCTCAGGAACTCTCAATGGTGCCGGTCACACTTTGAAACAGATGTTCTTGAGTATTACTCGGCTATGGGCCATAAGGATACCCTTGGTATGGATACTCGCTTTCCTGTTTGTCATGCACTCTTCTGGAGTCTGGATGGCCATAGCCTTCAGCAACGTCATCGCCGGTAGTGCCGCGTACGTAGTCTATAAAAGAGGAGAGTGGAAAGAAAAAGTGATCTCAAAAAGACCCGAGAAGCCCTTATAAATTTTCCCAAACGATAAATAAATCTTGATATATGAGGGACCGATGACGGACATAGAGAAAACGAATTCTGGCCTAAAAACTGTAGGTTCCTGGCATGAGATCACCGAGCTTTGCATCGAACTCGAGAATTTGTTCGAAGAATATGTTGAGGATGAGGAGGAAATAGACAGATACGACGATTGGAGACCGAGAGAAGAAGAGGACGAAAAAGATGTACAGGAAAAAACGGCCGAAGAGGCGGCTATCGACCATAAACAGATAGAAGACGACTTTGAGGGAACTAAGGAAGAACTTGGCGATGCGGAAAAGAAACTGATCGAATCTCTTCACGACGTCCTGAACGGAAAAAGCCCCGTTGAAGATCTTCAAGAAGCAGTCAAGGATATAGAGATCTTGATAGGTGCGAAATCCGTCGACTCTATACGAAAGATCGAGGAGGCCATCTACAAAAGATTGATGCTGAAGTTTAACCCCTATTATTTCGATACCGAGGATTTTTCAGTCAACTTGGATCATGAGAAAAAAGGAGAGTATGTCTTCTGTATCAATATAACCGATGAAGCTCTTCGATCACACATACAGGAAGAGCTCGATCCATGAATTCATATCTTATCTATTTTCTCAATGAGTTCATCTAGATCTTCGATCTTCTCTACCGCGTCTATATCCCACGTACCGAGACCAAAAATCCTTTTGCCGTACTTTTCAGCCATGCATATCTCGGAGAGTGTCCCGTATCTACCGTCTATTGCCACTATAACGTCTCCGTTAAGGACCACGAGACTGTTCCTCAACATGCCTAGGTTGGTGACGATAGGGATATCTACATACTCGTTAGCTTCTTCCTTTTTCGACGATGGGAGTATACCTATGGTGGTCCCGTCGGCTTTTTTAGCACCTCTACAGGCGGCTTTCATCACACCACCCCTTCCGCCACAAACGACTACGTGGCCTCCCTCGGCTAACTTTTGACCCAACTTTTCAGCTCTAACTAAGTCCTTTTCGGAGCAGTGTCCCGTATCTCCACCGATTATGCTCACATACATATTTACTAGACAACACTTTCTCTTACTTATATATTGGCTAAAATCATAAATACTTCGGACTATAATTTGATATTAATATCATGAACACTGAAGATATGAGAGAATTGGCAAAAAAGATGCTGCTGAGGGGAGTAAAAGGCGCGGACCCAGAAACCTTAGTCAAAAAAAACGTGAGGATCGAACGCGACGTCATCAAGATCGGTGGTAAAAGTTATCCCACTCAGAATTATGACGAGATAGTGATCTTCGGTATCGGTAAAGCCGCGGTAGGGATGGGCTGCGGTTTAAAAGAGTTGGGACCCAACGACGGGTTGATAATAACTAACAGAGTTACGGCTCAGGAAAGATCTTCTTGTCCCGTTACTGTAAGAAAGGCTGCCCACCCGTATCCAGAAGAATCCAATCTGAAAGCCACAAAGGAATTACTTCAAAAGTTAAAAGAGAAGGAGAACGCCTTGATCATATTTCTCATATCGGGAGGAGGTTCGGCCTTATTCTTTTCACCGGCCGACGACGTCTCGACACAGGAAATGAACGAACTTAACAGAGCGTTGGTCAAGTCCGGTGCCGATATACACGAGATAAATGCGGTAAGAAAACACCTCTCTAAAGTTAAAGGAGGAAAGTTGACAGAGCTCTCCAGTGAGAAGGGGAAAATCGTCTCACTCATAATCTCAGACGTGGTCGGTGACGACCTCGGCGTTATCGCCTCCGGTCCTACTTATAAAGACGTATCCACCTTTGAAGAGGCCGTGCAAGTACTGAAAAGGTACGGACTTTGGAAAAATATATCAAAGAACATAAGGAAACACCTAGAAAGAGGTAAGAGAGGAGAGATAGAAGAAACACCTAAAAAAATGGACGTAGATAACCACTTGATCGGTAACAATCTCACAGCTTTGAAAGAAGCTGAGAAGGCAGCAAAAAAAGAAAAACTAAACACTATCATATTGACCTCCCAGAATCAGGGCGAAGCGAAAGAGGTCGCGAAGACGCTTATGGGGATCGCCAAGGAGATACAAGATTCTCATAATCCAGTGAAAACTCCAGCCGCGGTTATCTTAGGGGGAGAAACTACGGTGAGCTTCGAAGATACGGGATGTGAAGGAGGGAAGGGAGGACCTAACAGAGAACTGGTGCTTTCAGCTGCCTTAGAAATTGAAGATAGGGAGAATATCGTCATAGCTAGCGCCGATTCCGACGGCATCGACGGTATGGATAAAGCGGGAGCGATAGCGGACTGTAAAACCATAGAAAGATCAAGATTGAACGCGAAAGAAGTGCTGGCAAAACATGACTCTCAGAGTTTTTTCGAGGAATTGGATGATGATCTCGAGTTCGAAAGTCGTACCAACGTGAATGATATCACAGTTATACTAATAGAAGAAAGGTAAGAGTATCCTTAGATTCACATGCCGGCTATCATCACTTTTCCGATCATGAAGGAAACGGAAAATATCGTTATATTGATCACCATCGTGATGCCTAATGTGTACTTGAATTCTATCATATCTAGATCGTTTTCGATGCTTTTAGTAAAGTAAGTTATGATGGCAGCCATCATCATAAGATAGACCCCTAATACGGCGGTGAACCAAACTGGAGAGATCATATCCATGGTCCCCAACCCGGCGAAAACGTCTTCAAGCATGAAGTAAAGCGAAGCTACGATGCCCATTATTATAGGTGCGAAGATCATCGTGGTAGCTTTCATCATCTCGACGCTCTTGGAAAGCTGATTCTTCACCTCGTGCTCCATGTCTCTAAGATCCTGCTGATATTCAGCTATCTTTATGATGGTCTTACCGGCTTCCTCCGGATCTTTTTCAGTGATCTCGACCACGGTCTTCATGGTCGTCTTGACTATCTGAGAAGGAAAATCCGTCAGTATACCTTCATCACCGAAGAGAGCTTCCTTCATGGATAGATTCTTAATCTTGAGTGTCGAGACCACTTTTCTAAAAAGATCTCCCGATCTAGATCCTTCCATGGTTTCAGACGTCTTCAGCACTGCTCTTTCAGCTGAAGTGCGCTCCGCTATCCTGCTGCCGAGCTGAAAAAGAGCATCGGGAAACTCTTCCTCTATCTCCAGTATGCGGTCCCTCTCCTTTTTCTGATGAATACTCGTTGAAAGGGAGTAGTACGAAATCGGTATCATCACCATGAACAAGATAGGTAACGGTTGAAGGAAAGTTATCTCGCTGTGAAACAGAGTTATAAAAAGAGCGATACCTGCCCCTAATGAGAGTGCGATCATCGCCTGCAACTTTTTGTTCACGTTACTTTCGATTTGGGGTAACTCTCTCGTACCTGGTCTGTTCCCGAGTATGCGATAAGAGTAGAAAAGTGTGCCTATAGGACATATGACGTTCATGAGAAGCACCAGTACGGGAAAACTGATGGGATTCTCCTGAACAGCTCCGTTATCGGCGACGGTCATGGCCCCAACGTCTAGAGCGGTGAGGGACATCAAGGGGAGCATGGCACCTATGACCAAAGGCAGGAGAACACCTATGGCAAAAAGGATAGTAGTAGGTGTTTGCAGAGAGTTAGTGAAATCTTCTACTTCTTTTTTCGTTCCTTCTATTATGAGATCGTTCGCCCGTTCAAGGGACTTTTTGTAACCCTCGTCGGTCTTCTCTAGGAGCGACGCCCTTAATGAATACATGGAGCGTTTCAAGTTTTCGTTCCATTCACCCCAGCGAAGGGCAAAATCCAAAAAGGATTCTTCCAATGTGGATCTTTCCCTTATATAGACTTTCCAAAGAATCTGATTTAGGCCGCGTGAAATGGGGCCCGAAGTATTATCGGCGGAAAAACTTACGGCTCTATGTAAAGACGGTTTTATCCTCATGGACATGGTCATGTAGTTCACGGCTTCCGGCAGTTTGCCTATGGTGGAAGCTTTCATCCTCTTCTCCAATATATCAGGATAATCGGCGATAAATATCAAAACGAAAGCGGGAACCACTGTAAGAACTGGGATCCCATATGTGATGATCTCGAAAGAGGATAGTTTAAAGTATACTGCTATTATACCGACAGCGAAAAGACTCAGTACAAAACTTAGTATAGCCAAAAATATGGAGAAAACTAATACTTCGTCGTATGTAAAATCCATACCGATAAAACTCATCGTGCGCTCGAATTCTTCTCTTTTGTATCTTTTTTCAGCACTTTCTAATTCCTTTTCCGCCTTATCCTGCTCTTTTTTCCTTTTTCTATATCTGTTTGAAGTCTTACCATCGGCTACCTCGGATTCTCTCAGTCTGTCTTGTGCTCTTCTAAGTTCCTTTTTCTTTTCTACGAATTCTTTGTAATCTTTTTTTCTACGATCTTTACGTTCCGCTCTATCAAGACCTATTTGATCATTTACCCATCTGCATCCTTTTTGGTAGATCTTACGCATACCTCGTCCTCTCTTCGAACCATTTCATCCATTTCTCTTCTATCCTGCTGTAATCTCTGCTAGCCCCGTACTTCGATATCAAGTTCCAAAATTTGTTATTGGCTTTAGCCACCCACTCCGCACTCAAGATCGTTTCATCGTTCATATCAACGGAGGTCTTGACCATCTTCTTTTTTATCTCAGCCCTCAATTTGATGTTCTTCACGGCTTCGTTGTAACTCAGACCCCATGATCTAGCGATCTCGCCTATCTTTTTAGAATTTCGTTTGAAGAAATCCGTCGGTTCTAATCGCCCTTCAAAATTCATCAGGTCCGAAAATTCTCCATCGCCGTACTCAGCGATCTGTGTGACCTTTCTTTCCCTCTTCTGCATGCCTCCGGGCCTTACGATACCTGCTATAATGACTATATCGGTAGCGGCGAAGCTCTCTTCAGGTATACCTATGTCGTGTACAACTCTCTCATAAACGCTCTGTGCGGAATTTCCGTGGATCGTACCCATGACAGCACTACCAGCTGTCCCGGCTCTCATGGCTTCGTAAAGCGTCTTAGCCTCTTCACCTCTCACCTCTCCCATGACTATTGCGGACTCGCCGAGCCTCAAAGAGACCCTCAATACTTCATCCGGATCCATATCCCCTTTGGACATCCCTGAAGCTGTTTTCATGCTTTGAACATTGTATCCTATGCTCTGCATCTCTTCAGAAGGGAGCTCCTTCGTATCTTCGATGGTGAGTATCCTTTGACTCTTCGGAAATTCCAGCATCAGGGCTCCCAAAAGTGTGGTTTTTCCTGCACCTCTGCTACCGGCCACCATCATGGTACTCCTTCCATCTATCAAGAAAGAAAGAAGACCTGCAGACAAAGGGGTCAAGCTTCCCACTTTTATCAATCTAGGAAGGGTCCAGGGCTCGGTGTTCCTTCTTCTTAAGGCCAATGCTATGCCGTCGGAGCTGAGTGGCGAACCGATAGCGGTGATACGAGTATCGTACTCCGAAAGATCGGCTTCGAGCACGGGATAAGCTTCAGAAAAAGGTTCTCCACTCTCAAATCTGAATCTCGACATCAGACTGCCCATGTCTTTTGAAGATAGATAAACGTTGGTTCTGCATTTGTCTCTTATCTCTTCTCCGGCAGAGACCTCTACGTAAACATTATTCTGTTCCGCCGGAGCATCCACATATATATCCTCAACGTTAGGATCGCTGAGCATAGTTTCCAGTACTCCATAGCCGGCAGTGTACTTGCTCAATATGCGCGAAAGATCGTCTAGCTCTTTTATCTGCTCCTGTCTGCTCTCCGCTAGATCGATCTCTAGATCTTCTACGGCCCTCTGTATGAGATTTTTTCCTCTCCCCTTTATGAACTCTTTTACCCTTCCGGGATCACTGAAGTCCATATCTTCTGCATGATGTTCAGCTAAAGATTCTTTGACCTCCGAGATCACTCTCGCTTTTTCTTTTCTTAACTTGTATTCAGGCGGAACTACGTGATAAAGGTCTTCCGTCTCGTCATATAAACTGAAGAGTGAAACCTCAGTTCCGTCGATATGATACTTTTCTACAATACTAGCGTCTTTTGGAACGTAAGGTCTCACCCATGTGTGAGAAAAGGCAGGTCTGATATCTTTCTTCTTCTCCAAAGCCCTTGCTAGGCCTCTAGTTATATGCTGCCTTTCCGTCCCCGCCAATTCGTTCAAAATCTTGTTTAAAGACAAATCATCACCTTAACCTACTATATCAAAGCCCTCAGCAAGAATATCCGATTTTAGCGATATAGCTTTTTTTCCGAGTATTTCGATCTCCTCCATCAAAGATTTTTTACATCCTGGACAACCTTGTTTATGATCGGTTTTCTCAGCTATACTTCTAAGCTCCGAGTAGATCGAACCGGGATCTTCTATGAATTTTCTTTTAAGATTTGGATAAAGCTGTGCCGGTCTCAACTCACAGCTCATGCATTCGTCTCTATTCTGTCTTCTAGAAGAAAGGCTCTCGATGGCTCCCGCCATATCTCTCATCTGAGATAGGATATCCACTCCGGGTCCTATATACTGTTTCTCCATAAAATCAGAAACGATTATGGAATCGATATCATATTTGTCCTCTAGTGAAAGCAACAGACCTGGAAGACAATCCGAGATTGAATGTTCTCTTTCACATCTTTTACAGTTCACAACCAACTTTCTCATCCCCGAACTCTCTATCGTTTTATGATCGCAGGACACCACTTCTTTTTCGCTCATGATAAACTTTTAAGGGGATAAGATAGTGAAATAAAAATTTATTGATTGACCATTGCGTGCACGTTTATGATCGAACTGATCGATACGAAAAAAAAGATAAAAGGGGGTCACTGTTTAAAGGCAGGATGACTGACCCGGTATTTTAAGAGATACCCGTTCAATCTTCGTCGAGTTCTTCGACCGATTCCTTGATCATCTCTGATAGCGCAGGACCTATCCCCTTTAAGTCTTGTAGCTCTTCCTGTGAAGCTTCTTTCAGATCTTTCAAAGTACGGTAGCCGTTTTCGAAGAGTATCTCTGCTTTCTGGGAGCCCAATCCTTTCACTTTGGAAAAACTCTCCATGACTTCTTCTTTTTCTAGTGTTTCTTCCTGCTCTTCTTCCTGCTCCTCTTCTTGCTCTTCTTCCTGCTCTTCTACTTCAAATGGTTGACCGCACATCCTGCATTCAGTAGAATCTTTTGATATCTCCGCACCACAAGTTGGACATTTGATATTGCCTTCTTCCTCGTCTTCCTCTTCTTCCTTGTCTTCTTCTACCTCTTCGCCCTCGACAAACACCGCTTTCTCCTCGGTCTCTTCCTGAAGAGGTTCACCGCACTTAGGACATTCTTCAGTGTCTTCTTCAAGTTCTGCGCCGCACACAGGACATTCTATTAGTTCTTCCTCGTCTTCCTCTTCTTCCTCGTCTAAGAAAAGACTAGCGGACTCATAGGTGATCCGGGTCTCGTCATAGTCCATCACATCTTCGTCCTTTTGGTAGATCGCTGTCAACCTTATCGTAGAGGTGTCTCCGTCTTCCGCGGATTCCGGTATATTGACTTCTACTAAGATCAATTCTTCGGTCTCTCCTTCTATCGATACCTCATCAGGAACTTGTACATCCCAATCTTCGTTGGATGATTCCACTTTTAGTTCATAGGTCGCTCCGTCTTTACCGAAATTGTTGACCGCGAACTCGTATGTATGAGTCTCTCCGGATTCAGTTTCTTCTTGATCTTCTGGGGCCGTGACTGAAACCTCTACTGACTTTCGCCTGCGGAATAATAACAGTAGGATCAATATGATAGCGATTATAAGGATTAAGAGCCCGATGATGCAGGTGCTATCTAACGGTCGAAGGATCCCTTCGTCCTCTTCTTCGAAGTGAGCCGTGATAGTCATATCGTCTTCCATAGTTATAGTTATCTCTCTTTGTTCCCGTTGAGCTTCTGGTACGTCTCCTGACCAGTAGCTGAAGACCCAGCCATCATTTGCTCTTGCTTCAATAGTAACCTCTGTTCCTTCTTCATATGTATCTTGATCAGGAACCACGTTCACTTCTCCGTCTCCATCTATATCTATCGTCAAAGTGTACTCGATGATCTCCTCTATAACCGTGATTGTCACTTCATCTTCGTCGTCCTCGCTTGCCACCATAAGGTCATACTCTCCTGGGTCTCCTCCCAACCAAGTAAACTCTTCTTCATGTATCTCGTCGGGGCCAAGAGTGACTTCCACGCTGTCTTCTAGTTCTCCGTCAACTGTAAACTCTATTTCCTGTGTCGATTCTACTTCACCAGTGTTTGTAACCCTGTATTCAACAACGACTTCTTCGCCTTCCATCACTTCTTCGTCGTAATCGATGATCTCAACTTCGAAGTGGGCGGGGTCTACATCCTCTAATACGGTCACAGTCACTTCGTCATCGTCGTCCTCGCTGCTCAATACTAGATCAAAATCACCTATTTGGCCCTCTTCTATCTGCCAAATGAACTCGCCTTCATATACACCATTAGCGGCCAACTCTTCGGTTCCACCGCCCAGAGTCACCTCTTCTTGATCCTCAAAGACTAGCTCGCCCACTTCATCGTAAACGGCAAATTCTAACGTCTGAGTGATTTCAATGTCGCCGAGATTGGTCACAGTGTACTCAGCTACGACTTCATCTCCTTCCATATATTCTTCGCCATCTTCCGGAGATGTAATCTCAACCTCGAAGTGAGCTGATCGTAAGAAATGCGCGGTTATCTCTTTATCGCTGTCCATGGTGACGGTTATCATTTCGTCAGTACCTTCGTACTCTCCAGTCCACTGATGGAATATCCAATCATCATCAGGTATGGCCGTCAAAGTCACTTCTGTTCCTTCCTCATATTCCTCTTGATCTGGATCTATATCAACTGTTCCTTCTCCATCGACTTCTACATTTAACTGATAATATTCAACGACGACTTCCTCAAATTCTGCCACTATTGTGTAATCTCCAAGCATCTCTATCGTGGTTATATTAGATCCTGGATCTTCGATGGTCTCGACGTCACCAGTCCATTCTACGAACTCATAACCTTCTTCCGCTACCGCTTCAAGATCAACGATGGTTCCATGTTCGTAATCATATGTCTCTTCACCAGGCTCTACTACGCTGCCTCCTTCCGTTGATGATACCTCTAATGTGTAAACGTTGATAGCAAACTCCGCTGTTATCGTGTAGTCATCTAACATCTCTATCGTCGTTTCATTAGAAGTCGGATCATCTATGGTTCCTATATCTCCAGTCCATTCAAAGAAGTGATAGCCTTCTTCCGCTAGCGCTTCAAGATCAACGATGGTTCCGTGCTCGTATTCATATACCTCTTCTCCGGGTTCGACTACGCTGCCGCCGACTGTAGAGGATATGTTCAATGTATATGTGTCTACTTCAAACTCCGCCGTGATCACATAGTCGTCCAACATCTCTATACTCGTCTGATTGGCTGATGGATCTGCTATCGTTGCATTATCTCCAGTCCATTCAACGAAATGATAGCCTTCTTCCGCTAGCGCCTCAAGATCGACTATAGTGCCATGGTCATACTCATAAGTTCCCTCTCCAGGCTCGATCACGCTGCCGCCTGCTGTAGAGTCTATCTCCAAAGTATATGTGTCGATGGCAAACTCCGCTGTTATCGCATAGTCGTCTAACATCTCAATGGTAGTAACATCCGAGGTCGGATCTTCTATAGTTTCGATGTCGCCTGTCCACTCCACGAAGTGATAGTACTCATCAGCAAGGGCTTCTATGTCGACCACTGTGCCGTGATCGTACTCGAAGGTTCCCTCTCCAGGCTCGATTACATTTCCACCTTCCGTAGACGATATATCCAATGAGTAAGTGTTTATTTCGAACACCGCCGTTATCGTGTGATCATCTAAAATTTCGATAGTGGTTTGATTATCTGTAGGATCGTCTATATTTTCGATGTCGCCTGTCCACTCCACGAAGTGATAGCCCTCATCGGCTATCGCCTCTAAATCAGCTATATCTCCTTCTTGATATCCAAAAGTACCTTCTCCCGGCTCTACTACTTCCCCTCCTATCGTTGAGTCTATGGTCAAAACAAAATCTGTCTCTGCGAACTCTGCTGTTATCACGTAATCGTCCAACATCTCTATACTCGTATGGTTAGCTGATGGATCCAATATCGTTTCTACATCACCAGTCCATTCAACGAAGTGATAACCCTCATCAGCTAGCGCTTCTAGATCGACCATCGTTCCGTGATCGTATTCGAACTCCCCTTCTCCTGGCTCTACTACGCTGCCACCTTCCGTTGATGAAACCTCTAGTGTGTAAACGTTTATGGCGAATTCTGCCGTGATCACGTAATCGTCAAGCATCTCTATACTCGTCTGATTGGCTGATGGATCCAATATAGTTCCTACATCGCCTGTCCATTCCACGAAGTGATAACCTTCGTCTGCAATAGCTTCTAAATCTACCATCGTTCCGTGATCGTACTCGAACGCTCCTTCTCCCGGCTCTACTACTTCTCCGCCTTCCGTAGAATCAATAGTCAATGTGTATGTATCTACATCAAATACAGCAGTGATCGAGTAATCATCCAACATCTCTATGGT
>PWHU01000026.1 GCA_003555395.1 Thermoplasmata archaeon | reverse complement strand
TTGAAATAGACCCGGACCAAGAAGCTTACGAACCCGGTACTGAAGTGGATTTAACTGCTTTACCTGCAGAAGGCTGGTACTTCGTCGAATGGACGGGAGATTATGAAAGCGAGGATGAAGATATTACTATCATTATGGACAGCGATAAAGAGATAACGGCTCACTTCGAAGAAGAAGTGGAGATGTACACGTTGACCGTGCTCAAAGACGGCGAAGGAACAGTCGAGATCGATCCAGAGCAAGACGAATACGAAGAGGGCACGGATGTGACCTTGACGGCGATCGCTGACCAAGATTGGGTATTCGTTGAGTGGACAGGGGACGAAACAGGAACGGAAGACACGATAGCCTTCGAGATGGACGATGACAAAACAATAACGGCGGTCTTCGAAGAAGAGGAGGTTCCTCCGGAGGAATACGAACTAACGATCGGGATCGAAGGCGACGGTACTACTGAACCATCTGAAGGTACTCACGCCTATGATGAAGGAGATGTAGTTCCGGTCACAGCCGAACCCGCCGCAGGCTGGGTATTCGTTGAGTGGACTGGAGACGAAACAGGTACCGACCCAACCATAGAGGTAACGATGGATCAAGATAAGGAGATAATAGCAAATTTCGAGGAGTTAGCTCCCGCCGAATTCGAGTTCTCGAACTTGAGAGTTAGCCGTACTACTATAGACAAGAATCAAGATGTAGAACTGAGGCTCGACGTTACCAATATAGGTGATGAGACCGGTGCTTATACCGTTGAATTTTATGTTGACGGAGAAAGTGTCGGCACCGACACCGTGACGGTAGAAGGCGGAGAAACTGAAACTGCTAGTGTGACTCATTCAGAAGACGAGGCTGGTACCTATACAGTTACAGTGGATGAGACGGATGAAGAAGTATCGTTTGAAGTGATAGACGTCGAGGGATTTATAGATGATCTATTAGAGAGAGGTATGTGGTGCCTCGCCATCATCATAATAGTTCCGATAGTTATAATAGTGATAATAGTAGTTCTGGTAGTAAAATTGTTGAGCAGCGACGAGGATGAAGAAGAGCAGATGCCACCTCCACAACAGCAGACACCGCCGCCACAGGAGCAGCCACTGGAAGAACCACCGGAAGAACTAGAAGAACCAGAAGAGGAGGAAGAACTGGAAGAACCAGAAGAGGAGGAAGAACTGGAAGAACCGGAAGAGGAGGAATAAAGGAGAATAAACATGGATCTACTGTCTATACCTAGCTCAAATCCTTCCTTACCTCCGAAGATAAAGGAAGCTAGAGATATGTTCAAGTATGCTGCGGTTTTCTTTCTAGTAGCGGCATTGATCTACTTCCTTTGGGGATTTTTGACCATAATGAGCGGCGTCTTATGGAGCGTCCTCTTCCTTGACGCGACTTATTCTATTTGGAGCATGATCAGCGGCACGATCAGGATAGTATTCGGTGTAGTGGCGTTGATACTAAAGGGTAAACTGGTTGATGATCTGATAGATCCCATCGATGATGGAAGAGCCAAAGAGATTGGTGAAACCACGATGGTTATCTACATAATACTTGGATTCATATTCGGTCTAGTTATCGCAGGAGTTCTAGTACTGTTAGGTTACATGAAGCTGGATGAGGCGGAAACTCAGGCCAATCAATGTCCTACATGTAGAGCTGGGCTGCGATACGTTCCGGAGTACGACAATTGGTACTGCGATAACTGCGGAGACTACAAGACCCCCGTAACTCCTCCACGATCGCCAGGTCCACCGCCGCCGGAAGCACCACCCGAAGAACCGGAAGAGAAACCACCGGAGTCACCGCCACCTCCGGAGTGAAAACAGCAAAAAGCCGATATATCATCTATCACCGGCGATCTCTTCGTTCAATCTTGAGAAGTAGTCTTCCATATATTTCATCCTGTCTTCAGCGATCCGCTTCGCTCTTTCGGTGTACAGCCTATCGGGTATATCTTTGAGCTTTAACTCGTACTCTAGATTGGGGGAGTGTTCTGAGAGTTTCATGACCCGGCCGTTATCCGTTAGATTCTCCTCCAGATATGTTTCTTTATCCACTTCTCTGTAGATACGTTCGCCGAATTGACCGGCGAGCATGAACATCCTTGCTATCCCAACCGCTCCCACTGCGTCCAGTTTATCCGCGTCTGAAAGTATCTTTGCCTCTATAGTTTCAGGTTTCTCGTTGCTTCGAAACCTGTGTGCCCTGATACAGTGTTTTACAGGTTCTATCGTCTGTTTTTCGTAACCCTTTTCTTCAAGTATCTTTTCAGCCTTCTTCGCGCCTAGGACCGCATGGTCTACACGACCCGTATCGTCTTCGTCTTCCTCTTTTCTCGCGATGTCGTGAAGTAGAGCGGATAAGAGTAAAACGTCCGTATCTACGTCTTCGGGTGCCAATCTTTGGCATAAACCGTAAACTCTCTTAGTATGATCGATCCCATGTGCGGAATCAGAGAGTTCCTTTTTAGCCGCTTTCCAGATATTATTGTATTTCAGGATCAACTGAAATCACGTATCGAGACTTTATTGGTGTTCGTATCTAAAACTATCACCTTTGCAGGGTCCGGCTTTATGTCCCTCATCTTTTGGTATTCAGTCTGTGCCTGCCAAGTCGACGAGTTGATCATTATGGTGTCGTGAAAATCTCCCACCTCTGTCCTGTGTATGTGTCCCGTCACGAATATATCCGGCACTTCTTCGATAGCAAGGAAATCATTCTCTTCAGGAGCTATCGAGGTTTTTTTACCGTAGACCGGGACTAGATGACGACGTTTCAACATCTCTTTCATGGCCGTTATAGGCCTTTCACTGCTCACCTGTGAAAGCATATCCGATAGATCATTTATACTGCTTCCGTGGTACAATAGGAGCTTGAGGCCGTGTATATCTAGAAGAGAGGGGTTACCGAAAAAGAGCACGTTGTCGGGAAACAATCCTTGAACATCCTTTGGAAGGCAGGGTTGAGGTTCCGCATTCCTGACGATGTCGTGATTACCGGGTATCGTTATAACTGTAATATCTTTCGGCAGCTCGTCAAACATCTCAGCCAATTTCCTATACTGTTCGTAGATATCTATTATTTCAAGTTCCTTCTCTTGATTTGGAAATATGCCTATGCCGTCTATAAGGTCGCCAGGGACTACAAGGTACCGGATCTCTTTAGCGATCTGGTCGTCGGAATTTATCCATGAAACGAAATCGTCCCACTCGTCCTTCAAGAATGTGTCACTGCCTACGTGTATATCGCCCAAAAAGGCTATCTTACCGGGAAAATCGATCTCACTCCTCTCTTTCAACTTGGGTATGCCCGGCCTAGTTATCTCCTGGATGGCAAATGTATCTTTATAATTGCCGTCGTTTTTCCAGACCTCGCCTTTTGCAAGTATGACCTCGTCTTCAAGCAGATCTTCTTCGAAGACTTCGCTGTCGCCGGAGATGAACCCCCTCATCTCCCCGGTGGTATCTTCGATGGTCAGCATCTTGTTGCCGTTTGACGAAGTGTATATATCTCTCACCATGCAGATCACAGTAGCTTCACCATGCCTGTTCTTTATGCTGTTTATAGGGCGAGCTTGTTTTCCGTCTCTCCTTTTTTCCACTATAGCTCTTATCGTCTCGTACCTGTCTTTAAAATATTTTTGAAAATCATCCACATCTCCCGTACAGGTGGATTCTCCAGAAACGTCTTTCAGCACTTTCACGTTCTCCATGGGCTCGCGGTCCAGTTTGGAACGTATTTTCTCTTCGCTGTGTTCCTCCTCTTCCTTCACATAGCAGGAAATATTCTCTTTACAGACGGGAAAAGGAAGATGCTCTCTTTCTTTCTTCAACTCATCTATTATGGATTCGATCCTTTCGGGATAATCTAACTCATCCAGATACTCCCACGCATCCGGTGTGAGTACGGTATTTCTCTTTGCGAGTTCTTTGACTATTCGAGCGCGCATCCCTATCATTAGACCATCGATTACATCTTATTAATTCTTTTTTATCGGACAACATTTAAGGAGTGAAGGCAAATCCTTTATAATACCTACTCTTCCTTTTCATTGTGAAGTGATAATAGATGAAATTAAACTTTCTAGGCAGTGCATCCAAAGTAGGACCTCTTTCGCTGGTGATACATTATGACGATTTTTCTCTGATATTCGATCACGGGTTGCTGCCCGCGGATCCGCCCGAATATCCCATGAGAGCTCCTTTGGTAGATATGGGTTTCCTCTCTCATTCTCACCTTGATCACTGCGGCATGATGCCGTCACTACTCAGACAGAACGATATCCCCATCCTTTCTACTCATCCTACGGTTGAAGTTGCCGAGCTGCTCCTTTACGACAGCTTGAAGATCGCGGATATAGAAGGTTATCCCAAACATTTTGAAAAGGTCGATATAAAGAACACGAAAGCCGCCTTCGACCTCGTGGGCTACAATTCTAGGAGGGATATAGGAGGCATGGAGATAGAAGTACATTCAGCCGGACATATACCCGGTTCTAGTATGTTCGAACTCAAGGGAAAGGAAACAACCCTTTTTACCGGTGATCTAAACACCAAGAATACCCGCCTGCTGTGGGGGACTCATCCTGTAGAATGTGACAATTTAATAATGGAGGCCACCTACAGCGGTGAAAAGCACGACGATAGGATGGAAACTGAGAAGAGATTTTTAGACAAGATAGACGAAACTTTAGAATCTGGTGGACAAGTCATCGTTCCTGTTTTCGCTGTCGGTAGAACACAGGAGATATTGATGCTCCTTGACGATAGAGATTACGACATATGGTACGACGGGATGGGAAGGACCGTCAGTAGGATCTACCTCAACCACGAGGGATTCCTGCGTTCACATAAGTCGCTGAAAAGAGCCGTAGACAACGCCAACGAAGTCAGGTCGCCCTCAACCAGAGAGAAGGCAAAAGATGCCGAGGTCATCGTGACCACCAGCGGCATGCTTGAAGGAGGCCCGGTTTTAGAGTATATGAGAGATATACGCAAAGATCCGGACAGTTCCATACTGCTTACTGGCTATCAGGTCGAAGGCACCAACGGGAGAAGACTGCTTGATAACGGTATGATAAGAGATAAAGGGGCTACACTACCGGTAGAATGTTACGTAGAGAAATATGATTTTTCGGCTCATGCGGGTCATAAAGATCTGGTAGAATTTGCTAAAGGTTGTGATCCCGAAAATATAATACTCTGCCACGGCGATAAGAGAGACGAGCTGGCAGAAGATCTTTCCGAGTTCGAAGTTCACACTCCGGAAGAAGGAGAAGTGATCGAACTGTGATTTGCCTTTATATGATTGGCAGTATCAGGAAGTGAAGGATGATGTGGTACTTCTCGCTGACAAGGTTCATCGTAGGTGCCGTCTTTTTACTGATCGCATCGACCATGGACTTGAAGACGCGGCGTGTTCCAAATAGACTTTGGATAGTTATGGGTTCCGTGGCTATGATGGTGCTGTTCTCAGAACTCCTTGTAAGAAAGATCTGGTCAGATGCTGAAATATACTGGCAGCACTTCCTTATATTCGTGCCCATCATAGTCCTGTTCTCCGAAGCGTTCATGGACAGACCTCCTCTTTACTCTGAGAAGGGTATAGAACTAAAAGTTCTAGCCTGGTTGATACTGCCAGTGGTGGTATTCATCTACATGGTCAACACGTTATCTCACTCTCTGCTCTTCTGGACTCTTTCCATGATACCGGGTATGATGCTGTTCGCCTTCATGATGTACTTTTTCTACATACTCTACGGTGGGGCCGATGCCAAGGCGGTGATCACTCTAGCCGTCCTAGTTCCATTCTATCCGTATATTCCTAACTTCACTCACAGAGCAGTTTCGGCAGACCTCGTTCCGCTGATGCAGACATTATTCCCGTTCACGCTTGTGATACTGTTGAACTCATCCCTCATCGTAGCGGTTTTCCCAGTTTTCTATTTCTTCATGAACCTTTTCAAGAAGGATCTAGACTTTCCCAAGATGTTTTTTGGATACAGGAAAAAGGTCTCGGAGATAGAAGATTCCTTCGTTTGGCCCATGGAGTACTACGAAGATGGTAGTCTTAAGACGGAGCTTTTCCCACGTTCGGATCCAGAAGAGAGGGTAGAGTCTTTGAAGCTGCACGATAGAGAGAAGGTTTGGACTACACCTAAGATACCCTTTATAGTCCCGATCTTTATCGGCTTTATACTTTCCTTTATCATAGGGAATCCGATGATGTACTTGTTTTGAGGGTGTTCAAAACATTTGCTAATAATATTTTACGAAAAGTTTAAATAATACCTGCAATGGTACGTTTTTAAGGTTTGACCTATCTCGAATATGGAGGCCCCGACATTGAGATATAAAGGAGAGATAACTCGCGTGACAGACGAGGGAGATATGATCGGGAGATTTACCCACGTTCCTGAAATGGGTACAGCAGTTTTAGATAAAAGAAAAAGAACGATCGGAAAAGTCACCTGGATCTTTGGTCCCGTCGAGAGACCTTTTGTAGAGATCAAGACTAATAACGACAGCCGAAAAAGGGTTTCCATATTGAACGAGCCGATCTATGTGGAGGAGATATAGATGGAAGAAAATATCCAAGTAGAGGAGGAAGCTTCAAGCTCAGTAGAAAAGGTAACGGAATGTCCTGAATGTAACAGCAGACACCTCGCCCAAGATTATGATAGAGGCGAACTGATATGTGAGGACTGCGGTCTAGTTATAGACAATCAATATATAGATGAGGGACCGGAATGGCGGGCTTTCGATATGAGACAGGAAGAAAGTAGAGCTAGAACAGGCGCCCCTATGACTGAGATGGTCCATGACAAAGGACTATCCACCGGTATAGATTCATCCAATCGCGATTCATACGGTAGAGCGATCCCGAGCAAGAAAAAGGCACAGATATACAGGCTGAGGAAGTGGCAGCGGAGGATCAGGGTCTCTGACGCCACCGAAAGGAACCTGGCCTACGCTCTTACCGAGATGGACAGGATGGCATCCACCATGGGCCTTCCAAAGAATATCAGGGAGACAGCCGCAGTGGTTTACAGGAAGGCGGTCAAAAAGAACCTGATCAGAGGAAGGAGTATAAACAGCGTAGTGGCCGCCTCTTTATACGCGGCATGCAGAAAAGCAGGAGTTCCCAGGACTCTAGATGAGATAGCCGAGGCGACTTCCTCGGACAGAAAAGAGATCGGCAGAACCTATAGGTTCTTGAGCCGTGAGCTGGTGTTGAAGCTTAAGCCCACCAAACCTCAAGAGTATCTGAGCAGGTTCTGCAGCGAACTCGACCTGAGCGGAAAGGTCAAAAAGATCGCGAGGAACATAATAGATCAGGCGGAGGAGAGAGAACTCATCTCCGGTAAAGGCCCTACGGGTTTGGCTGCGGCCTCGATCTATATCGCGTCTATAAACGGAGGAGAGAGGCGAACACAGAGAGAAGTAGCTGACGTCGCGGCCGTGACAGAAGTGACTGTACGGAACAGGTACAAGGAGCTGGTAGATAAGCTCAATATCGATATAGAAGTTTGAAAAACCTTTCTTTTTTTTCTACCTATATTAGTAAAAGTTACAAGAAAATTACAAAATTGTAACTCGACCTTATATACCTTCATCCTTGTTAATATATCAAAACAAGGTGAGTATGATGCAGAAAAAAAGGTCCGGAAGGAAGGAAAGGAGCGGAAAAGCATATCCCACTAAAGATACAAAGAATAAAGTTTTTTCACTCACAGTGATCGCCTTGATTTTAACGGGTGCCTTCGCGGCGATGATAACCACGACCGATTGGATAAGTGGAACTCATCTGATAAGCAATGAATACTGTGAAGTTGACGGTGGAGACACTAGCTATGGGGAATACATAACGAACGTTCGGTTCAACGGTATAGACAAGGATTCAGGAAACGACGGAGGCTATGCGGACCACACGAACTTTGTTTCAGATCCAGTAGAGCCTGGTCGGCTCTACGAACTTTCAGTCACGATGAACACAGGAGGATATACAAGTCACGCGTCAGTAGTTATAGACTGGAGTCGAGATAAAGACCTTTCTAACGAAGAGGTGATAGAGATAGGGAACGGAGACGAAGATCCGCTGACCATCACGACGGAGATAACAGTGCCCGATGATGCAGTTGAAGGGGAGGCCAGGATGAGGGTCATGCAGAGCTATGATGATTACCATACAGACCCGTGTTCGGATCAAAATTACGGCGAGACTGAAGATTATACTGTACTCGTAGGCGAAGACGAAGGTGGGGGCGAGGAAGACCCGGGAGAATACTGTGAAGTTGACGGGGGAGACACTAGCTATGGAGAATACATAACTAACGTTCGGTTCAACGGTATAGACAAGGATTCAGGAAACGACGGAGGTTATGTGGATCACACGAACTTTGTTTCGGATCCTGTGGAACCTGGTCGGATCTACGAACTTTCAGTCACGATGCGGACCGATGGACATATGAATTATGCGTCTGCAGTTATAGACTGGAGTCGAGATAAAGACCTTTCTAACGAAGAGGTGATAGAGATAGGGAACGGAGACGAAGATCCGCTGACAGTGAGTACACTCATCACAGTGCCCGATGATGCGGTTGAAGGGGAGACCAGGATGAGGGTCATGCAGAGCTATGATGATTACCATACAGATCCGTGTTCGGATCAAAATTACGGTGAGACTGAAGATTATACAGTACTTGTAGGCGAAGACGACGGTTATGACCTGTATGATCACCTAGATTATGTTTTAAAAGGAGAAGATGTGGAGGAGGAGATCGGTGACGATCTTTTCGTGGAAGATACCGCTGGCAGCGCCGGTACTTCAAGTACCGAAGAGACTTCGGGAGAAGAGACAGCGTCGCTCACCGATACGGACAACTATGCCGTAGAGTACTCATGGTCGGACGAATGGGGTTATGAGTACTCAGATGTGAGTGTTTTTTCCGGTTGGGTTGGAGATACGAGTTTAGACGTTACGCTACCGGAAGGAGGTATCTCTTTTGATCCCGAGATCAGATTATATGCGGAATATGATTCCGGCGAAGGACATATTACTGAGGCCTACGGCAAAGCTCATGGAGATGTAAACGCATATACGGATATCAGGATAGATGCTTCACAAACCATAAGCTCGCACAGTCACGAGGAGACCATTCATTCCTTCCCGTCGAAATACTATGTTAGGCCTCTTCCCATGCCACCCTACGTCGTTTGGGTCGAAGTCGAACCCTCGGTGGTTGCGGGCTATCACGTTTCTAGCAGTGCAGGAGGCTCGTTCGAAACTGGTCTAGAAACAGAGGCCGAGGTCACCATGGGAACGGAGTATGAGAAGGGGAACGGTTTCAGCCCTATCTTCGAGGGATCACACGAGACTTCTTCTAGGGAGACCAGTTTAGATTTCTCAGAAGGATCAGTTTTTGCTGAAGCTTATGTGATGCTGAGAACGGAAGTGGACATGTATTCTTTCACCGGTCCTTCACTCGAGGCAGGTCCCACGGTTTCTTTTTCTGGATCAGTGGATAGTGAAGGTTACGAATGGACGTTGGATGCAGGTGCGAAGGCTAGGGCTAGTCTAAATCTGCGTATATTCGGGGCTTCCTTCGGCTCCAGCACGTCCCTTGGCGATTGGACCGTACAAGTAGCCGAAGGCAGCGGCGAGTTTGTAGGTCCCGATCTGGTGCTCGAAGACTGGTCGGTCGACCCTGAAGTTGCTGAACCTGGTGAGACGGTAACCATCGAAGGTAAAGTAAAGAACGTAGACAGCGGAAAACAAAGCGATTACGTGGATCTTTACGTAGAAGATATGGGCGAATACGAGTCCTACGAAGAAGTGGTTCTAGAGCCGGGAGAGTCGACCACGATAACCTTCGAGTATCAAGGGACAGAAGATACCGGAACTTATGACGTCAGGGTCGAACTGTACGATCATGATAAGGAATGGACCGGTCAGTTCGAAGTGAAAGAGGAGGGCTCATCGGGTCTCGTAGTGCAGAACTGGTCAGTCGATCCCAGTACCGTAGATCCTGGAGAAAGTGTAACTATCTCGGGTGAAGTTGAAAATTTAGGCAGCGAGAAACAAAGCGATTACGTGGATCTTTACGTAGAAGATATGGACGATTGGGTGACCTACGAAGAAGTGATTATAGAGCCGGGAGAGTCGACCACGATAACCTTCGAGTATCAAGGGACGGAAGATACCGGAACTTATGAAGTCAAGGTCGAACTGTACGATCATGACCATGAATGGACCGGTCAATTCGAAGTGGAAGGATAGTAAACCTCTGGTTCATGCAGGGATGGACTCGAGCATATCTTTCGCCTTATCTACCCACAGCTCCATGCCCATCTCTTGGAACATGGAAAGAGATCTCTCAAGATGTTCCTCAGATCTATCCCTTTCTCCTTTAGCTGCCCACATCGATCCTAATTCATAATGGCTCTTTGATACCTTCCGCTTGTCACCCATCTCTTTGAAGATAGCTATACTTTTTTTGAGCTCCTCTTCACTTTTTTCCCACTGCTCTTGTTCACGGTGTATCTTACCTATCACCATGTGACTCAAGCCTTCTTCCGCCTTTGATCCAAGTTTTTTTGCCCTATGAAGCGCCTCTTCGGCATGCTCCTTGGCCTTTTCCACAGATCCTTTTCCGAGGCGATTTTCAGCTAAACCGAAAAGACTGATCACCACAGCATGTTCGTGTCCTATCTCTCTCCCTATATCCAAAGCTTTCTCGTAACTATCCAATGCTTTATCCAATTCCTTCCTTTCGCGATATACATCACCTATGCTGTTGAGTGAAGATAATAACCCGGATACGTCGTCGATATCTTCCTTCATATCAAGACCTCGTTTATGGTATTCCAACGCCTTATCAAGGTCGCCTTTATCCTTGTAGATTATCCCTATGTTGTTCAGAGATGCGGCGGTACCTATTTTATCACCTATTTTTCTCTTGATTTCTAGACTGCGCTGGTGATACTCCAATGCTTTATCCAATTCGCCTTTGTTGTTGTAAAATATCCCTATGTTGTTCAGAGATGCGGCGGTACCTCTTTTGTCCCCCATCTTTTTCTTTATCTCTAAGCTCCTTTCCTGGTACTCCAAAGCTTTGTCTAATTCACCTTTATCCTCGTGGATTATCCCTATGTTGTTCAGTGAGATCGCTAAGCCGTGTTTATCCCCCATATCCTCTCTGATATCTAGGCTTTGTTGGTGGTATTCCAACGCTTTTTCAACCTCGCCTTTATTATTGTAGAGTATGCCTATATTGTTGTAAGAAATAGCAAGACCTTCTTTATCGCCTATATCTTTTCTTATGTTTATGGCTTCTTGTATATGGTTCTCCGCTCTTCCATATTCACCCCGTCGGATACAGGCCGACCCAATGTCGTGCATGGCCTGGGCCTTTTCCTTCCTCTCACCTATATCATCGGCTAGTTCTTTTTCTTTTCCAAAGAGATCTATAGCTTTTTCGTGCTCGCCTAGAAGCATCAGGGCCCAACCTTTGTAGTTCAGCAGTCTGCACTTTTCTATATCATCGTCACTCGTCAATGTGAGCCCCTTTTCGGCATACTCGAGCGATCTTTCGGCTTCGCCTTTTTGTTTGAAAGCTTTAGCTATCTTCCGCATGCTTCTTGCCTTGACTTCGTTCTTTTCGGCGAGCTCTTCCATATCCTCGAATATCTCTATCGCTCTATCGTATCTTCCCAAAATACTGTTGACGTCTCCCAGTTTTTCAAGTATGGTCAACCGTCTTACTTCGTCATCTTTTTCGTCTAAGCATTCCAAGGCAAGATTGAACATCTCGATGGCGTCCTCATGGGCATACACTTCTTCTGCTTCCTCACCGGCCTTGTAATAGTACTCTACCGCCTTTTCTATTTCTTCCGCCCGACGGTAGTGATACCCGAGATCGGAATAACGTTCCTCAAGTGTGTTTTCGTAAACTCTCTCTATACTCTCAGCCACGGTTCTATGCAAACCGGGTTTCATCAGTTCTGAAACCTCATCGTATACTACTTTATGTATCAGGTTGTGAGAGAACGAGAAAGTTTCTTCAGCAGGGTCTTCATACCAGAGTCCGCTGCTTAACAGTATATCGACATGTTCGAGCATGTCTATCTCATCGATATCCAATATGTCTTTGAGAAGAGCGTATGGAACGCTGTCGCCTATGACACTAGCCTTTTCGATGATCACCCTCGTATCCTTATCTAGTCTTTCCACTCTTCTCTTTATCACGTCGTTTATCATCTTGGGTATCTTCACATTATCAGTACTTGTAGGATAGTTAGAATTGCGAACGTCGATGGTGCCGTCATCGAGCATCTGTTTTATGCACTCTTTGACGAACAGCGGATTTCCATCAGTGGTCCTATGTATGAATTTAACGAAATCGTCAGGCACTTCACCACGACCTATAAGGCTGGATACGATCTCTTTTGTAGATCTCCAGTTTAGACGATCTAGTTCGATCTCATGATGGATATTCTCCCGAGACATGTCGTATATCACTTCTTTAAGAGAATGTTCTTTTTCAATATCTTCCGGGCGGTAAGTGCCGATGAAAAGCACCGGCGCAGAACCAAGATTGATAGACATGTATTTTAGAAGCTGCAGGGTCGCTTGATCCGCCCATTGAAGATCGTCTAGGAATATGATAAGCGGATGATCGGAGGCGATCTCTTTCACTTTTTCCGCAAGGTTGAGCCATGCAGAGAATCGTGAGGAGTCAAAGGTCTTCTGATCGGTCACTTTCGGACCTTTAGGCATAGTGGAGAAGGACATGGCCTGTTCCTCCTTTAAGATCTCTTCGTCGTTTTCTTTTCCTTCTAAAGTGTACTTTTGAAACGCCTCTTTGAATGGAAGATATGGTTCTGACGACTCGTGATAGGCTCTACCTAACCGAAAATCGAAATCCTGATGGATCGCGTAATTCTTCAGCTCCATGATCAGACGAGTCTTACCTATGCCCGCCTCTCCAGAGACGAATACCGCAGAACAACCCTGCTCTTGTACAGTTTCCACGAGCTCTTTTAACTTTCTCATCTCGTCCTCACGGTCGGCGAAGATATCTTCAACCGTTCCTTCAGCTTGGCTGATGTCGATAGTGCCGTCGTCGAGGTGGTTCAATGCCTGTAAAAGAGGCTCGCGGGACTCGAAATAAAGATCGATATCGGAGAGTTTGACCTTCTCTTCACCTTCGTCGGTTCGGACCGTTACGGTTTCTTCCTCTAACTTATCTTTGATCTCTCGAGATCTCTTTTTTCCTTTATGGGTAAGAAAATAAACTTTCCTCCGACGCTTACGGCCCACGACGTGCTTCGTTTTGCACTCCACTAGATCATCCGATAAAAGATCTTTGAGCAGCCTATTGGTGTAAGGTACGTCGGTTCCTATACCCTTGGCGATCCCCTGCTGAGTTATCCGTGAAGATACTTCCGAGGTTTTACGATCTCCCTTCTGGGAGGCCAAGTGGATGAGTACCTTGTCTCTGTATGTACAGGAAACCATCGTTTGGATTATGGGGTTGATTATATAATAAATTTGTTCTGATGCGTCGAAATTTCTACATGGTGAAGAACGAGTTGAAATATGACAGCGAGGAGAACAGCTATGAGATGGACCTCGAGTATCTAGTATGAAAATGAAAACCCAAGATAGGTATGGGAGACAGATCGCGAATGATGATACATAATCCTCTTTCTCACCTTTTATTCAGAGATTTTATAACACAGGCATCCCTAAGTTCAAATTCTTCTTCGATATCGTCCCAATCGTCCAGTTTCTCTAAGGCTACTGGATAAAGAAAATTGTTTTCGATGAACGCGTGAAATTCCAACGTATAGGTCAGAACGTCAGTTTTCTCTATAAATTTTTCTTTGTTTTCCACCAGATTTTCGGACAGGGCCGTCAGTTCATCCATCAACTCGTCTATCTCGTCGTGCTCGTTCTCCATCATGTAGATCCGACCGTGAAGGCCTTCTTCCTCTAATCTGGGAAAGAGTATATCTTCTTCGCTCTTCTCGTGTTTCTTTATCTCGTTCATGTTCTTCTCGATGTTATCGAGCTTTTGTTTCCTGATTATCCTTGTTTTTTCGTCCCCGACCCTTTTAACAAAGCTGGACAATTCTTCGACGAACTCGGTTATCTTCACATGGTCCAAGATAAGATGACGTATAGGATGATCTTCGTCCAATTCTTCTAAAAGTTTTCCCGTTTTTTCCTTCAAAATCTCGACATAAAGATTTTGGACGATCTTTCTAAATCTCTTTAAATCGTTTTCCCCCATATCTTCATCCAAAAGTTCTACTTCTGCCAGCGCTAGATCGAGAGGTGATGCCAGTTCCATGTCTTTCGCGGCCCTTCGGATAGAGGTCTTTTTTTGATAGACATCCTTGAGGATGTCGGTTATATTTTTTACTTCCATGGGCTCCCACTACCGGTAGCCTATATAACATATTTATGTCTTTGTGAAGTTGAGCTGAGCACATCGGAAGGTCTTTTTGTAGTTCCAGAGCGAATATAAAATCTACCAAAAAAATAAGTATGATGAAATCGTATATATAACAGCAGGAGAGAGAAAATGCCGAAAGAGACGAGATGGATAGGGATCATATTTTTAGCGTTCGTCCTGATCGGATCATTGATCGCACCGGCCGCTACCACCCGGGCCGAAGGTCCCGATTGGAACGAAGGTGACGTTTGGGCAATGGGTTACGAAGAAGACATGTCTAGCGACTTTTTACCCCCTGTAGAAGATATGGATGATCTGATAGACGGACTCCCGATCGAAGAGATCGACTACGATATCGACGGCAAAGTAGGGTTCTACAGCATCTACGAGATCACGGAGGAAAACCCGGACGGTTACGTCATGGAGATGGAATCCGGCGGCGGCGTGCGTGTCGAAGGATACTTCGAGATGACGGCCGAACTGCCGGAAGAAGGCGAGCACGACTTGGACCGGGGTTACGAAAACATCTCCACGGAAAAGAGGACCATAAGGATGGAAGGAGAGTTCAAACTGGGTCAATCACTCGACGGCACTATAGTTTTTGATAATGACCATGCGGTAGAGTCTATGGACCTCGAATTCGGTCTGGAACTTAGAGCCGGATTCGACGCCGAAGGTTTCCCGATCTTTGATGAAGATCTCGAGGAAGAGACCGTAGTGGTTAGATACGAAGACTTCTCGCTGTATCTCGAGGCCGATATCGGTGCTGAGATCGACCTGGGATTCGAACCCGCTCTAGACCTTTTCGAATTCCCTATAGAGGAAGGCAGTTGGGAAGCACAGTCCGAGATGACTATATCGGGCAGTTACCACGGAGTCATAGATCTAGAGAAAGAAAACCTGCCCGAAGAATTGGAAGAGATCATAGAGGAGTTCCAGGACGAAACAGGAGAGGACTTCCCGATAATAATCGAGGAACTCGAGACCGATGAAGACTGGATAGAGGACGGCGAGATAAAAGAGAAGAGGGAAGAGCTCTCGGTTCCGGTAAGATGTACCGGTACCGAAGAAGTGGAACTGCACGACGGTTCCGTGACGGAAGCCTACGTTATAGAGTTCGGTCAAAGCGCTCCCTCATTTCCACCAGAAGACGACTTCGAGCCGACCTCGAGGATGCTCTTCTCAGAGGAGGAGGGCTTCATCGTGGGACAGGACATGGATACCGGCGAAGTTCCCGATGAACTCGGCGAAACGAACGTACGGATGAGATCGATGGAAGAGCAAGAGGCACGAGAGAAGATGCTGGAGATGCGGGAGATCGAGGAAGAAAGCCTTATACCTTTGATCATAATACTCGCTGCGATCATAGTCACTTCGGCGATGATCGCCGTTCTTTTGTTCGCGATGCGCGGAAAGAGCTCGGAGCCCGTGGAAGGACATGATCAGGCGAGAAGGAGACCGGAAGAACGATACGGGCCACAGGAGAGTTCTGGTCAGCCGAGGCAGAGGGTCAGCGAACAGAGGACCGAACCCAGAGGAAGGCCGCCGGAACGCGGACCATGGGAACGATAGTTCTGTGAAAAACATCTTTCATCTTTTTCTTTTCTTTCATCTAACGAGTTGAGAAAAACGCTCCGCGATAGATATTCGTTTAACACATAGGGAGAAAATCACCAAAAATTAGAAATACCTATCTCCAAATATATAAAGGTAAATCGAAGAGAACCTCCGTTCCCGCACTTCGACGGCGAAAGATCCGGGAAGATTTTAACGGAGGAAACAAAAAAAGATGTTAGAAATGGTCCCCAGTAAAACGTCTAGGTCACTTTCAAGAAGGTTTTTCGGCAGTAGGATCAGTTCTAAGAGTTTATCTACTTTGATCATATCGCTCGCATCCTTCATACTCGTTCTATCTCCTTTGTGTTTTAACACCGTTTCAGGCCAAGAAGATATCAATAGTTCTAGTCTAGTCGTGGGTGAGAACGAAGAACTCGTGATCTTTGGACCGGAGTATGCTGTCAAAGGGAACGTGGTGATACGCGAAGGGGGCTCTCTCGAGATACGTGATACCGATTTTGAAATTTTCCAGGAAGAACAGGGCCAGTACGAAGTTATTTTAGAACGTTCCGCCAGTTTGAAACTGGTAGATTCGGAATTGATATCGGAGAAAGAGATATCTATGGAACTGGATCCCGGTTCCGAACTCGAGCTGGTGAATTCATCCATGGGATTACCGGGCGAGATGACCGGCTCGGCAAAGAGCGTTGAAGTGATCGATTCGAAGATAAGTGCTGGAAAGATCAACCTTAACTTGGACGACTCGATCATGTCCCAACGAAGCGTGATAGATGCGGAAAGGACGTTGATCTCTTCTCCCGAGGCTCACTTCGAGCTCTCAGTACTGCACACAGAACTCATATTACATTCGTATACTGAAGCCGCTTTATACGGAAGTTCGCTCGAAAGCATAGATGTGAAGCAGAACTCCGAAGCCGAGATATATGGGGAACTCTCCATCTCTTTGAAAGATCTTTTAGGTATCCCTGTCGGAGGAGCGGAGATAAGGGTGGAAAGGCGAGATGACGATTGGGAATATATTAGCGAGACCGACAGAGACGGACGATGGAACGGTTTTATCCCGTCCGAGATCATCGATCCGGAGAGGTCCTTATACAAAGGTAATTACCATATCTCCGTTGAACACAGCGGCATAACGAACGAGACCGCGGTTTCTTTTCCTCCCGTCGAAAAGATGACGCCCGACAGGGGTTTGGACGAGATAAGCGTAAATCGTGATATGAAGTTGTCGAGAGTCGTGCCTCCTTCCGATTACTATCACGATTCAGATTTTGATCTTGTGGTCGACGGGGACAAGGAGATAGATATAGAGACATACCCAAACGAAGGCATAGATAACTACATCCAGGACGGAAACATCTATCTCGATGATCAAGGCACATTGAAGATAGGTGAGAACAGCAGGTTCAAGGTGCTGCAGAGGGACGAAAGGTATAGGGTGGAGATGAGAGGCAGCTCGGAACTGAAAGTCCAAAACGACGGCAGCATAAGGAGCGATAGACCTCTAAACATATATCTCTACGGAGACAGCAGCCTATCTCTAGACGGAGCGGATCTAGAGATCGGCTCTCTATACATGGGCGGTTCTTCGACTTTTACGGCTAAAAACACCAGGATAGACGCTGAACACATCCGCTTTCAAGGAGAACACTTCGAGGTACAAGATTCTATTTTGAACTCAAAGTCGCTGGATGTGGAGGCGGAGAACTTGACCTTCCGTGGGTCCTCTGTAGATACCGCCTATAATGTGACTTTGGCCGCGGAAGATTTTGAGATCGTGGATATGGATTTTGTACGATCGGTATTCTTTAAAAGCGAAGTAGCCCACGAGATATCTATAACTAACGTTACAGCGGACGAGATAGTGCCTTTAGGTGACATAACTATAAACAGAAGATGGCGCCTGTACGTGGAGATATACAACGGAGAGGACCGATTGGTTCCCTTCGTCGATATGGATATCTACAGGCAGGGCCCTCTAGAAAGAGAACTGGTTGAAAGTATGCTGGTGGAAGACGGCAGGGTAGAAGTGCCACTGAAGAGCGAGATAATAACATCTGATAGGACCAGGTTCGTGGGAAACTACGTATTAGAGGCAGAAAAAGAGGTCAACGGCGATATGATGTACAGTGAAACGAGCATGATCGCGGTGGACGGCAATAGGGAAACGGAGATCAGGTTCTTGGAAGAATTTCCTTATTCCATCGTTGTAGACGTAGAAGTCCCGTCGGAGGTCGCGCCCAACGAGGTCTTCGAGATCCGTGGCAGAGCTACATACGAAGGAACCGGTCTGCAGGTCGAGAACGCCGTCGTAGAGATCGTGATCGAACGTCAGAATGATGATATGATATGGAACACCACCACCGACAGTCAGGGCAGATTCGAATTGGATGTTGAAGCTCCCACCGCCGTTGGCACTTACCCCCTACAGATCAGGGTTGACGACGAGTACATGAGGATGGAAGCTGAAGAGACCCGGTCGTTGGAAGTTACTAGAGGGGTAGACGGCACCATAAACCACTTCCTGTTCGTCACCACTATAGGTAGATTCATGACCGTACTGATCATAATAGTGTTGATGATCTTTGCATACAAGCTCACCAACACGCTTTTCGAAAAAGAAAAGGTGCCAGGGTTAGGTGGAAAGGCGGATATCACTGAGCGGATATTGAACCAGGAGTGATCTCAATATGGCAGACGAAGAGAGTAAAAAGGAAGCGATAAACAAACTAACAAAGATCTCCGAGGTGGGGGAAAAAAGAGCTGAAAAGCTGTACGAACACGGTTTACATTCTCCAGAGGAGATCGTTGAAAAGGGACTTGCCGGCCTTGCAGAGGTCTCCGATATGGGCTTTCAAACATCTAAAAATATATTGGAAAATGCAAAAAAAGTAGTTGATGGTGAAGAAGAAATATCGG
>PWHU01000044.1 GCA_003555395.1 Thermoplasmata archaeon | reverse complement strand
GGTTTTATACGATTATCATCTACGGGACCTCGTGAGCTGAAACTGGCTATATACTCGGGATTGTCCGTCTCGCTGTTGTAATTCTCTGTAGCACCAACAGTTATTATGTTCTTTGCACTCGCCGGCGGAGGTACACCTGTAGCACCATCATTACCTGCCGAGCCAGTGATGATCATGGGCTCGTTATGATCAGTATCGCGGTTAGAGTCTCGAACCGCGGCATCGAAAACAGCGGATTGTCCCGTATAAGTACCGTGCCCGCCGGTCGATCCCCATGAATTGGAATGGACGTAGGCTGATGGGTCTGACTCCTGTTTCGCTACTTCAAATATCTGCATGAGGTCCGCTGGTATGACCGATCCTCCATTCTCAAATATCTGTATCGCAAAAAGTTCGGCTTCCGGTGCAGAACCTTGGGCTGCATAATACTCATCACCGCCAAAACCGGGATAATATTGACCTGTACCATGATACGTGTCGCCGGCTACAGAACCAGAACAGTGCGTACCATGACCGTGACCGTCTTCCCAGCCTCCGCTGCCGAAGGTGTATCCACCTATCACTCTACCTGTAAAGTCTTCATGTCCAGCATCCGGTGTAGTTCCATCGCCCAATCCTGTATCTGCAACAGCCACAACAACTCCGTCGCCTGTATAACCCACCTGATTGATATAAGATCCTGCTTCTCCCGCATAATCTCCAGGAAGGTCTGGATTTCTATATGCGTTATCACCGGGCTCCCAATCTTCTGGGTAGAACCATGTTCCTCCGCCGATTATCTGTGTTGCCATCTCATCATGGAGCTCAAATTCTAATTTCTCTGAGATATATGAAACATCGGTGATACCGGCTAGGTCGTTAAACGTTTCTTGAGAATCGACTTCACCCGTGATCTTAAAGCCTCTATCGCCGAGTTCTACGGTCGATATGACTGGTACAGTCTCTATAACTTCATCGATGCTGTCCCGTTCAGCACCAGGTACCAATCTTATATTTACGGTACCGGGTTCCAATCCGGGCTGTAGTTTGTACTCTGGATGATATATCCCTGTCCAATCCACGAAGTCCAAGTCTTCTACATCTTCAGCCTGCTCAGGAGTCATCCTTACCCTGTAAGCGTAGTTGTGCATGTAGTTCATCACTTCTACCCCTTTATCTTCTAGTTCTGCTCGCCATTCAGGGTTAACGGGTCCTATCATGTGTACTATGTAAAGTCCCTTCTCTCCCGACTGGTAATCTTCCACATACAGATCATCTGATATATCCGGTTCTCCTTCTGTAAAGTCGAACTCGTGTTCTCCAACTTGAATGGTCGTTCTAAACTCCATAGTTTCTATAGGTATATCCTTTCTCCCAGCCTGAGGTATCTCAGACCGGTCGATCTCTATGAGCGTGAACGTTTCATAACTCTGCAAAACGTCCGCTCCTAAAGTCTCTAAATATTCTATTTCGTTGGGATCTCCAGTTCGAGCTAAAACGATTTTCCCTTCATCCGTTTCCATGGCCTCCGAAAAAGAGAGGCCAGCGAACACCGCGATCACCAAAACAAAAACACAAAAAGCCGATCCTATTTTTCTAAATGCTTTCATAAATCTCTATTCCTCTATGTATTTCCTTATCTTTTTCAATATATTTAAGCCTTTTTAAATACCCTGAAATAATAATTATTTCGATTAGATTGATGTCCAAAACAATAATTAACAACACCATGATAGAGCACCATGAAACTGATAGCACACGGTGGAGTAGGGAGTCCTAGAGAGAAAGATAAAGACGTTAAGAATGCTATAGATAGAGGCTACCAAGAAGGGATGTCGGCCTTCGAAGCCGTTATAGCGGTCGTCGAAGAACTGGAGAACGATCCTTCTTTCAATGCGGGGATCGGTTCTAAGTTAAGGTTAGACGGCTCGATACAGATGGACGCCGCCGTCCAGTCCGAAGAAGATATAGGAGCAGTAGCCGCAATAGAAGAGATAGCAAATCCCATACGGGCCGCAGAGATAGTCCATGATTCTCCATATCTGCTTTTAGCCGGGGGAGAGGCTGCAAAGATCGCAGAAAAACACGGTTTGAAGAAAAGAGAACTAAGAACTGAAGAGAGAGAAAAAGAACTCGAAGAGAAAAGAAAAAAATTGAAAGGAAAGGACGAAAAGAAGATAAAGGATATAAGAGAGTTCTACGAGAAGATCCAGGGCGGCACCGTGGGGTGCGTAGCTTACCATGACGGTAAGACCGCCGCAGCGGTCTCCACCGGTGGTGCCAGTTACTGCATCAGAGGCCGAGTGGGAGACAGTCCTCTTTTTGGAAGTGGCTTTTACGTCGGTGAGTACGGTGCCATAGTCGCAACGGGAAAAGGCGAGGAGATAATCAAAAGACTATCTTCAAAAAGATGTCACGACCTGATAAAAGAACACGGCCTAAAAGAAGCCTGTAAGATCGCTGTAGAAGAGTTTCCTGAAGAACATTCCATAGGTCTGATCGCAGTCAACCAAGACAGGATAGCTTCTGCAGATAATAGAGATATGGCCCAGGCGGTTATGAAAAAATGAATCGTTTCGATAAATAGATTTAAATGTGAGAAATAGTTTTGAAATCTTAAATAGAGGAGCTTTGACCCAGAGAGGATAAACCGTGAAGGACTTCTACGAACTGCTGATAGAATGCCTTGAATACGAAGGTTACGAACCGGTGGAAAGCCAAGAAGGAAAGATAATAGTTGAGAAGGAAACAGATTGTGAAATCGATTCAGAGTCGGAAGAGTTGGTGGAGATACAGGAAAAAGTGGTGGAAAGGGTCACTTTAGTGGTCGCGGGTGCCGTAGTCCACGAGGACGATCTTCTGGCTTTGGAGGAATCTGAGGGTCGTACGATACTCGTAGTAACGGAAAACATGTCACAGGACATTTTGAGCTCTATCCCCGCTGATGTAGAGATATGGGGTCGAGAAGAGCTCATCGAAAAGTTTGGGAAGATGACGTTAGAAAAATCCTTCCTCGAAGGAGTGGCAGAAGGAGAAGAAGGCATCAAAGGTCCACATGAAAAGTTCGATTTCGATATAGAACACGCAGAGGGGGAGAGGATCCTAGCTCCTATAATCGACTTCGAGGATGTATCTGAACTGGGAGAAAAGATGGTCAAAGGCTTCAAGTATACTTTGGAGCTCGTCCCCCATTATCTTTACGATTATAAGGTTAAAAAATACAGCGGAGAGATCCGTCAGGGTAAGCTCTATTTAAATTCTATATCGGGAAAACCCAATTTTTGGGATAAACCCTTTGAAAGCATGGATAAGATGAAAAGATCGCACGTTAAGCTAGAACCTAATATTCCACAGAAAAAAGGAGGAGAAAGGGCTCTTAACGCCATCATGAATAGATTTACTGAAAAGAAAGAAAAAAGATGGGATGAGAACGGAACTACCATCGTGGAAAAAAAGCATGAAAAACCCTCAAAAGATGATATAGACCTAAAGAAAAGGGGAGTAGTGTACGTTCCTATGTGGGCCGTGGAAGGTACGGACGGCATAGTGGTCATAAACGCCGCTAGGGGTAAGGTGGAGAGAGAATTGTAGTGTATGGTTCGTAAAAGTCACAAGAAAAAAAGTACGATAGCGAGCCCGATGAAGATGATCGGTAGTATCAAGGCGGGTATCCAATAAATTAGTTTACCCTTATCCGCAGTTTCTTCGTCTTCATCTACTGTTATAACCGATCTTTTTTCTTTAGTGATCTCTTTTTCTGAAGTAACATGAACTTTTGGCCTTGTCTTCGGTTCCTTTTCAGGTCTTTTATCCCTCCTTATCCTCTTTTCTTGCTCCTTTCGCTCCTTTCTAAGCTGTTCGGGAGATTCTATCTCGAGGAATACATCCTTTGATCTTTCTTCTTCTTCCTCCTCTTCTTCCTCCTCGGGAGACTCTTCTACTTCTCTTCTTTCAACCTCAAATTCTATCTCTCCCACAAAATCCCTTATCCTTTTGATGAGTACATCCGCCTCTTCTCCTTTGATACCCGTATCTTCAACTATCTGTATCTGTCCTGCGCTACCGACCGCTTTTACGCTTTTATAACCCTGTTTATACAGCTTTTCACCGGTCAGTGATTTGACACCCGAGATCTTTCTACAGAACTCCGTGATATCTAGCTCTTTCAATTCGCTTTTATCCAACTCACCTAGATTTTTCTCGTCGTCTATGTAATCGAGTATCTTTTTCGCTCTTTTTATACCCCTTTCATACTTCCCCTTCTTCCAAAGTTCCGTTAAAGTTTTTACCTTCTTGTTATAGATCGAAAAATCGATCACGTCGGAATTTTCGTCCATCTTCTTATCGACCTGTTCCACAAGGTCAGAGAAAATGATGTTGTCCTTAACATCGCCTTTTAAATCTTCTGCAGTTTCAAATCCTTTCTCTATCTCTCCTTTTTCGATGTGAGACCTTATATTTGATAAGGTGTCCCCTAGCTGGTTTTGCAGCTCTTCAGGTATGTCTAAATACTCTATCTCATCGCTCAGCCCCTCGTACTGTTCTTCAAGTTCTTCCAAGCAGCTTTCACATACTTTTTCCCCTACAAGTCTGGACTCGCACCTTCCACATTCTCTTATGAGTGCCTTTGCATTTTCGAGTATGTTTTCTGCGGTCTTGTTCCCTATCCC
>PWHU01000157.1 GCA_003555395.1 Thermoplasmata archaeon | reverse complement strand
TGAATGACGATTCTGACGGATTTCCGGAAGACTTGAAACAATTCGTTGATGAAGAAGAATGGACTTATGCAAAGACTATGCCGGAATGGCCTCACGAGTACTTGGTTAGAGAACAGGTCGAGGAAGAGTTGTTTAAGAAACTCGTAATCCACATTAGAGAAAACGGTTACGAAGGTCGTTTTTACAGGAAGAAGATCACCTATTATGAAGAAGAAGGTATGGTCTATTGGACGATGGGAGCTCCGATAGAGAAAACGACGATCATCAACCGATGTAAAAAGGAAGACTCTTTTGAATACAGAGAGAAGAAAGGAAAACTACCAAAATAGGTTAGAAACTAGTCGATCTAATGGGGAGTCAATTGGTTTTTTTAATCTTTTACTCTAGGATATCTTCCCAGTCCCATCACAGTATTGACATTCACCTGTCCCATTACACTCTAGGCAGTAGTCCTCTATTAGATCCAATCCAAACAGACCATCTCCCACTTCGCCAGTTCCATCACAGTTACTGCATTCTCCAGTCCCCTCGCACTTTTCACAAATTTCTCCCAACTCCATCACCTTAGGCCTTCAAGGTTTACTGAAGTATATAAAATAAATCCATTTAATTTTTCTCATGCCTCTTAATTTTACATTGAACATATATCTTCGTTTGAATTGCTATTACCATATTTACAAAAACAGACCAATAATTATATACCGAGAGTAACTTCTTTCATCGGGGTAGTAGAGTTGCCTGAAAAAGATATCACTTTCATAACCTTCGTGGGCAGGAGTGAATGGGCTGTAGTCAATTCATTTTGGGCGATACTTTACCATAGGGATCTAAAACCCTCAAAAGTACACATTCTTTTCAGAAGTTCAGACGAAGAGAGGGCAGAATCATGCGTAGAAGGATTGAACCAGATCCTTGAAGCCGAAGAGATAGACTGCACGATAGAAAAACATGAAGTGAAAGAAAGATTCGATCTGATGGGACCCGCTGACATTGTAGAAGAGATAATGGAAAAAGCTCAGGAAAGCAAGATAGTACTGGACATAACACCGGCCAGAAAGTTCATGGCGAGTGGATCGCTGGTCCAGGCAATGAAGAGAGATGTCGAAGACGTATATTACCTCTATATCGATGAGGTAGACGAAGCTGCGAAGAGACCCTACCTTGATATACCTCTCCCGAGGCAGGAACTCCTTGAGATGACCGGAGGTGAACACTTTGTCAAAGATTGAACTCGTCGACTCCCAGATAAACATCCTTCTGAACCTGTGTTATCTGAAAGAGAAAAGGGATTTCTCCGTTTACTCTCCACTATTGGATACTGATATCTTCGATGTTGAGTTGAATAGGTCGAAATGGAATTGTGAAACTGCAACTGATTTAGAAACCTTCAAAAGCAAAGTTGAAGAAGGGAGAAATAAATTACCCAACCACTTGATGGATGAAATACCTGGGACGGATTCTTTGAGGACCGTTCTTATAGCAGCTGGAGCTTTTGATCTAGAACATTTTGGAGAGGATATTTTACATACTATCAGGAAGATGAAAGGAAATATCGGAAAGTATTCCTTATGTTTCGACACAAATGTCCTCTACAAACGGTTTATTTCCTCTACATTGACGACCGCCCTTGAAGAAGAAGGCCTTTCAGAGAGCATGGAGATGATCTTGAGCAACATGGTCTCAAGCGAAGTGAGAAAGAAATACAACCGAAGATACAAGGAAGAAGAGATCGACGAACTTGCCGAAGTCGGCGGTGAGAATTTTAAGGAGCTAGATGAACAGTACAAACTAGTCAGCAGGAAGGCAAAGTTAGCCCACGCTGAGATGGACCACATCGACAGGAAGATGACCAGCATCTTTCACGGCGATGAGGATTATGCCAAGAACAGTGAAGAGAGAGACTTGCGCATAATCAAGGAATACGAGGATTCCAAGAGAGAAACGAAGAAGAAACCTATACTCCTGGGTTTTGAGAAGGACTTTCCCGAAAAGGTCGAAGATTTCGATGTAGATTTCGTGCTTTTGGAACAACCTGATCCCTCACAAGCCGGCATAGACCATCAAAATCTTTATCTGCTGTTGAGGTACACCGCACAAGTATTTGGATATGTAAAATTGAGAGGTTTAGGCTGTGGTATACATGGTATCTGGAAAGGGATGCATGACGACGAGTTCAACAATGGTAAGGTGAAGGTGACTTTCGATGAACACGGTGATGTCAGTAAGGAGCTGCAGGATGCCGTAAACGTCTCGTCAGCTGTGAGAAAAGCAATGGAATAAAACTTGCTCCTTCGATGAATCTTAATCCTCTTCTTTTTCCCGCTTCTCTATCTCTTTCATCACTTCATTCCAATCTCCTGTGAAGTGAACCGCTCGATCATCGATGTAATAGTTTGCTGGAGGTTTAACGTCTGATATATCTGCCTCAGGAGGTGCGTGTGGATTCTCATTGATGTAATCGTAGGGTATGTCGTATTTTTCTAAAGCCTCCTTAACACCCTCTACATTTCCGCGAGTGGTGAAGATCATAATCTTGAATCCTCTGTCCCGAAGCTTTTCCACTGCCTCCTTCGCCCCGTCTATAGGCTCTCCGTAATGGGCTGAGTTCTTCCAGCCGTCATATTCGAACAAGGTCCCGTCGAAGTCGATCGCAACTACTTTTGTCATAATTTTTCCTCATCCCTGATCATCATTTCAATTAGCAAATCCCGTTACTCTACAAGGGTTAAATTAGTTTTGCCGTCGCTATATTTAAGACATCAAATAGCTTTTGGCTGATGAAAAATTTTTTCCATCTATTCCTTTATCTCTTGCTATCATCTCGGACATCGTCTTCAGTTATTCCTTTCGAAGTAAAGGTTATTATTCATTATTATACTTTAAAAACTGTTATTTAACTTTTATCTTAGTAAAGTTACGAATTTATCCGTAATAACTAAATAATGCTAGACACATAGGGTTAAGATGCACAGGAGGACCGCCGGATGGAAGGACGTAGGAAGAAGAAGGCTCCCGTTACGCCTGACCTGATCCAGTTCATCCTGCTTTCCTCCGTGTGATATCGAGGTGAAATGTGTCATGATGAAAAATGTATATACCAGGGTAGCCTCTCGCGCAGTCTCTGAAAACACCTTCGAGGAGGTCGATCTGAGATGAGCAGGTGGTCAGACGAGATGTACATGCACGGTTTGAACAAGCTCAAACTGTTCCAGCTCGGCTACTATCTCGAGTTGGACGATGTCGAAGACTTCGAAAGCAACGATGAGTACCTTAAGGCCGCTATCACTCTCTTCAATGAGATAATAGGCGACACGAAATACTTTCTCCACAAGCCGTCGCCAGAGATATTCGAAGATAAAAGCGCAAGGTACAGCGAGAAGCTGAAGGAGCTAGAGAAAAAGAAGGAGAATGGTGAAGATGGGGAAGACCCGTTCCGCTCCACCGAGTTCTACGAGGAACATGAACTGTCCGAAGAGGAGAAAACCATTGTCTTACTCCTGTTGAGCAAAAGAGGCGTCGGAATAAGTCCGAGCGAGATAAGTTTGGACGGAGAGAGTCTGATACACGCCTTGAAGCTCACCCACGGAACGCCTCCGGAGGAAGGGAGGAAACTGTTGAGCGAGGATTCGATACTGCTGGAGAACAAGATAATCAAAAGCGGAAAGTCAAAAAGGTCTCATCGAAGACCGCCAGGTAGAAGAGACAGGGAGAGAGGATATTCCGAGATAGAGCGTTCCAAGTACTACCTGACCGGAGACGCCGCCAACGCTATACTCGGCACGGGTGAGATGGAGATAAAGGAAGAGAGGCGCGGCAGCTCCAACTCGCGAAAAGATAGGAAGATGAAGGAGGATCTAATGGAGAGCATTGATCCAGAGGTATCTTTCTCCGACGTCGTGCTCCCACAGGAACTCAAAGATTCGATACTTTCGCTCCTTGCACAGGAAAGCTCGAAGGAGAAATTCCTTGATGAGTGGAACATGAAATCAGTTGTCGGAGAGAGGGAGGGCATAAACCTGCTATTCTCCGGACCTCCCGGCACGGGCAAGACCATGATGGCGAAGGCGATAGGCAACCGACTGGACAAGGAGGTCCATAAGGTCTCTTTGAGCGATATGGTCAACGTGTGGTACGGTGAGACAGAAAAGAACGTCGGCAGGATGTTCGAGCTGGTGGAAGAAAAAGAAGGCGTTATACTCCTGGACGAGGCCGAAGGTCTGTTGAATATGAGGAGTGGAGCAGTTTCTTCTACAGATGCGACGGAGAACAGGATGGTCAACCTGATACTGCAGGAGCTGGAAGAGCATTCGGGCATAATCATAATGACCAGCAACCTGGCGAAAAGTATAGACCCCGCGCTCGAAAGGAGGATGGACCTGAAAGTGAAGTTCCCAGTTCCTGATGCAAAGGAGAGGGAGAAGATATGGGAGTACCATATCCCTAATGAACTTCCCTTAGCCGAAGACGTGAATATCGAGACACTCGCGAGGAAGTACGACTTTCCGGGAGGCAAGATAAGGAACGCAGTTGTGAATGCTGCGCGACGCTCCCTGATGTGTGAAGAAGAAGTGGTGACCCAAGAAGACTTAGAGACGGCCTGTGAAAAGGAATTGGAAGGAGAAAAGGCGATGGACTATTACGTGGGAGAAAAGAAGAGCGACGACTCCAGGAGGTACGCTTGAAACCCTTTACGATAGAGGGGCGTTCATGATAGGAACGCCCTTTACTCCCAGGGAGGGAGGTGCTCCGGGAGATCCAAACCGGGTCTCCCGGTTTTTATTTATAATATAAAAATCAGAAAAAGAACTAAAAGATTTTCACAATTTTAAGGAATCGTTCATCTTTGGTAAAACTATATCCGCTTCTAGATCATCCATATACCTTTTGAAGAGTTTAGGTCTATCAGTGTGGACAGGCATGACCTCATCGGGATTTATCTGCTCGATCGCGCCTTTAAGCTGATGAGGTAGAACGTGTCCGGAAGTGTGTATCTGATATTGCGGCAGACCGTAGTGCTCGCACCAGTTCAGCAGTTTTTCATGCTGGATCTCGCCCTCCTCATCGAAGGCTTCGGACTGAGATGATATGAAAACGCTCCCGCTGATCGGGTCTACATCCATGAGATCGTTCATGTCGTAATAGGTCGCCGTAAGTACCACTTCATCCTGTATCGGGTTGATGTCTTCTCCTTTCCAGAGTTCCACTTCATCCAACACCCTTTTCTCCCACTCGTTCCTCCTCGACTTTTCGCTGCCGAAGACTATGACATCATTCTGTCTGATATCGAATATATCGAGATGCGGATCGTTTTTCAACTCTTTTAGGAGGAACGCCTGTTTCATCGAGATGGCAAGCTTTCTATCATTATTTTTTGCCACCTTGTAGACCGACCTCAACCTGTCTATGTTCCTCTGAGAGAAGCTGACAACCACAAGACCGGGGGTCTTTCCGATCAACAAGTCCATCTTTTTTTCCACTTCAGCCTCCGAAGATATATGGCCTCCTGTGATGTTCGTACCTTCCGTTATTAGAAGGTCAGGATCCGCCCTTGAAGCTTTTTCGATGAACTCTTCGCTCATATCTGCCTTGGGACCGTGAAGCCGGAAGTCCCCTGTGTAGGCTATGGTCTCCGAACTCGTCCGGATGATGTAGCCGTAAGCTGCTGGAACAGAATGATCGACGTGGACCGGCTCTACATCGATATCCCCGATATCCAACCTGTCTCCGGTCCTGAAAGTTCTAAAATCCTTGTACTCTTTGTCTTTAGTTTTGGTCAAATGTGCGAGATAATAATCTGAAGAGGGTCCCGCCGAAGAAGACTGTTCGTAGTTCACTATTATCATTTTAGTACCTTCTCCGCAGTAGAGAGGGATATCGTTGTCAAGAAAACATGTGTAACCCCAATGGTCCAGATGTGGATGAGTTATTAGAACACCGTCGATGTCAGGTTCCTCTTCACCCTTGTATATCCCTTCTATCTGTGGAAGCAGCCCAAGGTTCAACAACTGTGATTGATCCCTCGCAGCAAGGTAAGGTTCATCGTAGTAAGCTTTCTCTTTTCCGAAATTCTTTCCGAAGTCCAAAAATATCTTGTTCTTTCCATGATCAAGCAGTATCTTGTTACCGCCGACCTCTCCGACACCGCCGTAAAATGTCAGTTCAGTCAACGTTATCACCTGTTGAACTCAGGTATATCTCCCCTGTCCTGGTGAGCCTTACCTCGACCTTGCGGGTTTCAGGATTTCTCTCTATCAAGTTCATCTTGACAAGCTTGTCCATACGATACTGCAGGCTAGATCTCTTCATATCCAGATCCTCTTGCTCCTCTAGACCCTCTATGAGCTCCTTGATAGACCCGACTCCCTCGTTATTTTTGAGCACTCTCATGACCTTTCTATCGACGTCAGTTATTTCCTGTATAGGGAAAACAGGGATCTCCTCGTATTCCTTCACTCCTTCTCCTGTGCCGTTATCCATAAATTTTTCTCCGAGTTCCTCCAGATTCTCTATGCTGGCTTCCTTGTCCCGTTTTTCAGTTAGAAGTCCAAGTTCGGCGACCATCTGCGGTATCACGTAATCTTCCGGTGATCCGTAGAAAATCTTTACGTTGCTCCTGTCAGGTGTGAAGAAAGCTGCTGCCATCATAGCTGCTAGAGCGAGTTTAGGAGCGGAAGATATGTTCAGGTAGACGAGTTTATCCTCGGAAGTGTACTCTCGGATCAGCTCTACAGTTTTCTGGAAAACGCTGTCAAAATCATATATGTCGGTATCCTCGATCTCTACTGGTATCGGGTTATCCATTATTTTATCTACGAAATGCTGCGTTATCTTGTTGGCTCCCGGGTATTCTTCCTCTGTATCGGACTGCAGTATCACCAGTTTCTCAAGAGGATACTGGGTCATGATCGGTATCATTATCCTGTCGTACTCAAAGCCACCGGCGGCTATGTGCACGCCTTTAGCTGGTTCGCTCATACATTACGTATAAGTTAGTTATTAAATAAATATTTTTTGTTCCATAACGAAAAAATCCGTAAAAGTTAAATAACTCGCTACCATATTGATTGGTAAAGTTACGAAAATATTCGTAATTAGGAAGAGGGTAAGCATGATAGTATTTGTTACAAAACACCATGAAGAGAGGAGGGGATGATATCCATGAAATGTTTAATTACTGAAAGTAGGTTTAAGAACGGGGTAAATGCCATGTTGACTGAAAGATCAAGTTCAAGAGTGGAGGTTGAGACGATATGACTAGTTTTATGCACTTCGCGGATGCACATATAGGGCACAGGCAGTACAATATGAAACTGCGCAGGGACGACATGTACATGTCGTTCAGAACCACGATAAAGGAAGGTTTGGATGAAGACATAGATTTCGCCGTCTTCAGCGGCGATCTCTTCCACCACAAAAAAGTGAACGCCCGGGCCCTGAGAGATGCTGAGAGAGGAATGGATATCTTCGGCAAGAACGACGTTCCCGTGGCCGTAGTACAGGGAAACCACGACTCGAAACTCTACAAAGAGGACCTGACCTGGCTGGAATACTTACATTCAAAGGGGAAGGTCATACTTCTCGAAGCCGACTTCACGGAGGATGGACCGATATACGAAAAACACGATTTCGAAGAACCCGGTAAATCATCTAGATTCGTTGACATCGACGGCGTGAGGATATTCGGGCTTCAGTACTCCGGCCAAAGGACCAGCGAACGGTTGAGTATGATCAAAGACGAGATAGAAAGAGTCAATGAAGAGTTCGGAGAACCTGAGAGCACCATCCTGATGGGACACTTCGGCATCGAAGGCCACATTCCAGGCATGAGCGGAGGGATATCCTACAATGATATCGCCCCGCTTGAAGATTTGGTTGATTATGTAGCGTTGGGTCACCTTCACAAGAATTACAGCCACGGCGACTGGGTGTTCAATCCAGGCTCCCTAGAAGCTCACGATACCAGAGAGGCCACCTGGGACCTCGGTTACTACATCGGCGAGACAACGGATGATGGTAACATCGAGGTCGAACACAGATTATCCAAAAGGAGGCCGTTCTACAGGATAGAGTTCTCTGTCGAGGGATACGATGACAAGGAAGAGCTGATGGACGGCTTCGAAGAAAAAGTCGATGAAGAGATCGACGGTCTCAGGGGTATACAGGATGAAGAACATCATCTGAAGAGGGGAGAGAGAAGGAAACCTGTCTTGGATCTCAGGCTTAAAGGCCTGCTGCAGTTCAGCAGATCTGTCCTCGATATAGACGAGCTGATGGATATCGTAGAGGAAAAGACAGAGGCTGTGAAAGTACAGCCCAGCGACGCCACAGAGTCCATCGAGACCAAAAAGGTGATCGAGGAGATAGAGGGAGGAAGGGACGAGATATTTGACGAGAGCGGACAGCTGGACAGGCAGAAGCTTGAGAACGCTGTTTTTCAGATGAAGGCCGAAGAGGATTCGAGGTACAGGGGGAAGAAGGAAGAAGTCTCTAAAACCCTGATAGCGGTGAAGAGAGAGTTGCTTTCTAACGAACCACCCGAGAACATAGCGCAGGACATCAGGAAGAGAAGGAGAGATCTTTTCCCTGAAGGGGGTGACGAAGAATGAAAATAACGGATGTTAAACTGAACGACTTCAAGAGCTACGGCGATCCTCCGACCATCATCGAGTTCCAGGAAGGAGTCAACGCCATAATCGGGGAGAACGGCTCCGGCAAGTCGACGATATGCGAAGCCGTAGGTTTTGCTCTGTTCGATTACTATCCGGGTTCCCTCAATCAGGACGACCTGGTCAGGGACGGGAAGAGTTCCGGAAAAGCCAAGGTGACTTTCGTCTCCAACAAGGACGGTAAGAAGTACGCTATTGAGAGGTACGCTGGCCGGTCGAAGTACGACATCTACAGGGAAGAGGACAACGCAATGCTCGATCTCAATAGCAAGGGTGAAGTGATCGCTTGGATAAAAGAACACATAGGCATACCCGAGTCGATGGACCTCAGTACACTTTGGCAGTCTAGCGTCGGTGTCCCGCAGGGAAAGTTCACCAACGACTTCGCCGAGGTCCCCTCTAAGAGAAAAGCCATATTCAATCCTCTGCTGGAGGTCGATGTCTACAGGGATCTTTTCGATGATATGAGACCCGTGGTTAACGTTCTAGAAGAAGAGAAGCAGGTAGTAAAAGACGACATAACGAGGTTGGAAACCAGGGTAGAAGACCTTCCAGAACTCGAAGAGAAAAAGGAAGGCTTGGAGAAAGATATACAGGAATCCAAGAAGAAGAGAGACGAAGCCAATGAGAAGATAGATAAGCTGGATGATAGAAAAGAAGAGCTTGAAAAGCTAGAGGATAAGATCAACACCGTAGAAAGTGAAATCTCTTCGAAAAAGGATAGGCTGGAGAGCAAGCAAGAGGCTCTATCGGGAGCAGAGGACAACCTTGAAGAGGCTAAGAAAGCTGAGAAGGTCGTCGAAGAGAACAAAAAAGAGCACAAGGAATACAAGAAGAAAAAAGAAAGATTAGATGAACTCAAAGAGTTGAAAAAAGAAAAAGATGCGTTAAAGGACGAGATCGGAGAGCTTGAAAAAGAGCTGAGCGGGTTGAAAGAAAAGAAAAAGAATCTAGAGAAAAATGTTGAGACTGCTAAGGAAAGTAAGTCTACGATGGAAGAGCTGGAACCGAAAGTTGAGAAACAGGAAGAACTTGAAGAGAAACTGGAGAGCATAGAGAGGGATGAAGAGAGGCTTGAAGATAAGAAAATTGAGTTAGAAGATCTGCTGGAGCAAATCGAAAAGAAAGAGGAGGAATATCGTAAAAAGGAAGAAGAGATCGATAAGATTAGAGAGCTCGAGGACAAAGCAGACTCGCTCCCTGATCTGAAAGAAGAGAGAGAGGAACTTACCAACGAGAGATCTGTACTTGAAAGCAAAATAGGTGAGGAAAGGGAAGCAGTGGAACGGTTGAAAGAGACGGAGGAAGCTCAGTGTCCCACCTGTGGTCAGGAACTGACCGAGGAACACAGAAAAGAGATCATCGAAGAGAAAAGAGAATTGATCGAGAGATCAAAACAGCAAATCAAGGAGCTTGAGGATGAATTGGGCGAACTGAAGCCAAAAATAGATGAAGCAGAGCGGGCGAAAGAACAGGTCCAAAGGTTAGACGGTCTTGAAGAGCGACTTGAAGACATCGAATCCAATATCGAAGAACTGAAAGAAAACGAGGATGAATTGAGGGAAAAAATAACCGATCTAAAGGAATCAATCGAGAACAAAGATAGCCTGAAAAAGGAACTAGAGGAGCTGGATGATCCTAAAAAGAAATACGATGAGGCCAAGGTAAGATACGAGGAATACAAGGATGCCGAGGACGAGCTTGAGGATGTAAAGGAAAAGATATCCGAGACAGAGCAAAAGAAGGAGGGTCTTAAAGAGAAAAAGGAGCAGTACGGCGATATCGAAGGAGAGATGGATGAGATCGAAGATGACATGAAAGAGCTCGAAGAACCTCATGAAAAGTATCTGAAAAATGTAGACCTCGCCGGTAAAGTAGAAGAAAGGAAAGAAAAAGTGAAAGAACTGAAATCGGAAATCGAAGGACTAGAGACCAAAATAGATGATTTAGAAGACGAATTGGAAGAATTCGAAACGAAGTTCGACAGTAAAGAGCTGAAAGATGTTAAACAGTCGTTGAAAGAAGAGAGAGAAAAATTGGCCAAACATGAGACCAAGATAGAAGAAAAAGAGGACCGGCTGGACGACCTTAACGAAAAGATAGACGAACTGAAAGAAGTAGAGGAAGAGCTGGAGAACAAGAGGGAAGAGCTGAAAGAACTAGATAAAGATTTAGAATTCACTCAGTTCATCCGAATGACCTACAAGGACTCCAGACCTCTTATCACCGAGATACTGGTCGATGAGATATCTCAGGAGGCTGACAGTATCTACAGGGATCTGAGAGGCAATCCTTCAGAGGAACTCTCCTGGACGAAGGACTACGAGATAGTTGTCAAGGAAGCTGGTGAAGAGAGAAACTTCCAGAAACTGAGCGGCGGCGAGCAGATGTGTGCTGCCCTTTCGGTGAGGCTAGCGATACTGAAGATCCTCAGCAAGATGAAGATCGTCTTCCTGGACGAACCGACGGCAAACCTCGACGAAGAGAAGAAGGGGAACCTTGTCGATCAGCTCCGCAACTTTACAGGCTTCTCACAGCTGTTCGTGATAAGCCACGACGAGACTTTCGAGAGCATGACGGAATATGTGATAAACCTGGCGAAGGTGGATAGAGAGACCAAAGTGGTGAGTCGATAATGCCTGTATATCCAGATAAGATCGTTAAAGAATTCGAAGATAGGAAGGAAGACCTCCGCTCGGAGAGCCTGGGTGATAGGACCTTGATAGAAGAGTACTCTAACGCTCTGAAAAGATTAGAACAAAAATTCAGTCTTGATGAGATAATAGGGGAGCTTCTGGGGATCGAGTATCCTGGAGCGGTGCCTTCCTCTGAATACGCCGAACACGGGAGCATGGTTGTCCCCTTCGAAGATTCCTGCGATTGGACCTCTCACGAGTCCGTTAACCGCTGGGCTAGAGATAAGATGGAAGGAACACCGACGATTGGAGTCGATGGATCCCAGATAAACCCAACTCCTGAGTTCGACAGGCCAATAGGTTTCGTTCAGGTCGCCTGCATAGAAAACCGGCATACGGAAGACGGTTCCTACGAAAGAGATGTAGAGACAGAAATCCTGACCACAGGAGACCTTCTCACCCAGGAAGATGACACGGAACACGTGAGGATGGACGAGCAGGAAGTTCACATCAGAAGGTTCGAAAAGGAGACGTATCTGATACAGCAGAGGATAAAGGAGAACAAAGATCGAAGTCCTCCACCGGTCGTTTTCTACGACGGGAGCCTTCTAGTTTGGTTCCTCAAACATCTAGAACCCTCTAAGAAAGATAGATACGGCACAGCGATGGCAAAACTGCTGGCGGCTAGTCAAAAATACAGAGTTCCCGTGGTGGGTTATGTCGGAGGATCAAAGGCGACCGAGATAAAGAACACCATACAAAATTTAGAGCTGGTTCAAAAAACCGAAACTTTTGTCGCCCACGACCACCAGTTCGTCTCTCCTTTGATGGGAAACTGGGGCGACAGGACCATACTGTTCAAAAGCAAACAGAGCACCACGGTTAAGAAGTTGAGAGCGCGGTTCGAAGCAAAACAGTACGATTTTTCGGACGATATCATGTTCACCTACCTCAAAACAGGAGAAGGACCACAGCTAGATCGTGTCGAGATGCCGAAATGGATACTGGAGGAAGATATGCTCGAATACACGATGGATATGATAAGAGGAGAGTGCTGCGTCGGTAGAGGCTATCCTGAGATCCTGCAGCAAGCCGACGCTGACGCGGTCATAAGCGCTGACGACAGGGAGAGGTTTTTGAAGATGTATCAAGAATTTGCCGAAGATAATGATATAGAGTTGAGATGGAATAATAAGGCTAGGAGCAAGAAAAGGAGGCGAAGATGATGAAAGATGAAGATCACGAAGAGATCGGGAAGATATTGGGCTCGAAGTCCCAGATAGACTACGTCTGTGAGGTGTACAAGGGCAGAGATGTGGAGCAGCCCCCTTCTCCTTCGGATCACCGTTTTGGACGGTTTGTGGCCGTTTCAAAGCAGATAGAAGAAAAACAGGTCGAGTTTGTCGGGACCATCTACGATTCCAAGATAGTCGATCCGGATCAGGGAAGAGCGGGGTCTAGATTATCAAGTCCTGAAGACCAGGAACTTTTCCATCCGTCCTACGTGGATGAGAAGAAGAAACTCGTGGGTATAGCTTTCCTCGGATACATAGAATCGAGTGAGGAAGGAGCGGAGACCAAAAAGCACTGCATCCCTCCGTGGACGCTTGAAGTGGATGATGTCGTTAAAAAACTGAGCAAAGAAGAGATGGTCTCTTTCCACGAGTTCGAGGATGGGATCGAGCTGGGATACTACCAGAACCTTCTGGAGATCGCGGGTCCACTCGGAAAGGACCTTCTTTCCTATATCGTATCAAGGCTCAAGGAGGAAAGGCCGGAGGAGAAGAAAAGCCTCAGCCTTATCGAGAAGAACCTTGAATTCAACAAGATGATAGAGGGGGTATGAATCATGACTGTAGGGATAGTATCAGAACCGGGAAGAGATGCGAACGAGTTCATGTTCCTAACTCCGGACGATGAAAAGCTGAAGACAGGCGAGTTCGTCTATTACACGGCTCCAGTTGAGGTCGAAGCGGAAGACGGCGGAACCAAGATCGAGGAGCAAAAGATATACGCTAGAGTGACCGACAGAGAGGAGTGCAGAGGCTATCCGGACGAATTCATGGCTGATCCTGAAGTGAACCCCAAAGAGGTTGCGAAGAAACTCGGGATCTCATCCGAAGACATGGAGCGCTACAGGATCACGGCTAAGATCATCGGTTTCTACGACCAGAGGCTGAACGATTTCACCAACCCGAGGATAGTACCCCAGGCCGGTACCCCTATCGAACTCGCTCCTGACGATGATTTAGAGAGGTTCCTGACGAACGTTGGAGAGGATGTTGCCTCCGCAAACGTAGGAGATCTGCTTCACAGAGCACCAGGCCAGGTCAACATAAAAATGCCCGTGGACAACTTCACTGCCACTCATCTTTCGATCCTCGCTTCGACCGGAAGCGGGAAGTCGTACACCTGTTCGGTGATTGCGGAGGAACTGATGAGACCTGATTCTAGAGCCGCCCTCTTGGTCTTGGATCCACATGGAGAATATCACACCTTGAAAGATATCGAGACAATGGATGAATTCCATGGAAAAGACGGCTACTCACCCGAGGTGAAGATATGGAAGCCCGACGACATCAAGGTCAGGATATCGGAACTGACTTTCCCGGACCTATTGTCGTCGCTGGACCAACCTACTGACGCCCAGGAACCCATTCTCAGAGAGGCATGGAACAGACTTTCACAGGATGAATATATCACTTCTGAACAGCTCATCAATGAATGCCACAGAGTAGGCGAAGAAAATGACAGTATGGCCTCAGCTGAAGCTTTAGATTGGCGGATCGAGAAGGCTTTCAGGCGGGACCTGTTTCATCACAGCAGACATTTATCCCTGGACGAATTGCTCAACCCCGGACAGTGCAGCATACTTCAGCTTGATACAGTTGGAAAGAGGGACCAGCAGATGTTGGTCAACGTGCTTTTCAGGAAGATATACAGGGAAAGAGTCAACTATGAAAAGGGCAGAGAAAGCAAACTGGATTTCCCCGTGTTCGCTATCCTGGAAGAGGGACACAGGTTCGCACCAGCCAGCGATGATGCCAGATCGCTACCTATCCTGAGAACGATCCTCAGCGAAGGTAGAAAGTTCGGATTCGGCGTTGGGGTGATAAGTCAGAGACCCAGCAAGATCGACGACGATGTTCTCTCCCAGTGCAAGACGCAGGTGATAATGCAGATACAGAACCCGAACGATCAGGACGCGATCCGCAGAGCGGTAGAAAGAGTGGGTGAGGATCTTTTAGGAGAACTCCCAGGACTGACCCCGGGACAAGCTATAATCGCAGGGGACAGCGTGAACACTCCCTTCCTCTGCAGGATCAGAGAAAGGCTTACGGCACATGGAGCAGAGAGTCTGAAAACTTCTCAGAGGTGGAGAGACAGCTGGAAAAAGAACTCTCAAACCCCTGATAAAGTCGTCGATCCCGATCAAGAAGAAGGCGCTGAGGATAGGGAAGAATTTTTGTGAAAGAGGTAGAAAAACATGATAAAAGATTTCGAAGGTTATGAGTTCAAGTTTGTAGAGAAAATAGAACCGAAGAGAGATGAAACGGGAAACATCAAGATATCGATGCCGCAGCAATCCTATTCTGAGGCGAACCAATCGGATGTCCATGAACACGGTTGGGGGCCTTTCTGCAAGTTCAGCATTTCGCGTGAGTGGGAAGGCTTGACGGGTGTCTACATTTATCTCGTGGATGGTAAACCCAAATATGTCGGCGAGGCTGAGGACCTTAGAAAGCGGGTGAACAGAGGATACGGCAATATATCTCCCAGGAACTGCTTCAAAGGGGGTCAGAGGACGAACTGCAGGATCAACAACAATATCTTTGAAGCGGCACGAAACGGGAAAGAGATCGAACTTTACTTCTGTGAAACAGATGAGCGGAAAGGATTGGAGGAAGAGTTAATCCATAAAATAAAACCGGAATGTAATAGCGAATTCTCTAAGAGCAGGACGAAAGATCGTACCAATACTTCCACTGGGGAGCAGAAGAGCCGAAGTTATTCAGGAAAATATACTCCAATAGGCGATTATCTTAAAAAATCTAGCGAGGAAACCGTCGAACTGAGCTTCGAAGAGATAGAAGAAATATTGGGAGAACCACTCCCAGATTCAGCTAAGACGTATAAAGCCTGGTGGTATGGAGATGATCACTCACAAACAGGTGCTTGGACTAGTGTCGGTTACACGGCAAAACCTGATTTTAAAAATGAGAAGGTATTCTTTAGAAAAAAAGATAATAATTGAGTACTCACTACATCTATTCCCATATATTCGGAAGATCATCTTTATGTAAGATTTGATTTAGCAGTGTATCCTAAAAACCTAGAAAAAAAGGAAGAAACTGTTCCTAAAAAGAAAAACTAATCCCGAACTTATAAATATTAAATATGGCTTTAATTTTACCTGGAATATGGGTAAAAAGAAAGATATTTACTGTATTAATTGTGGTAAATTCATTGAATCCACGAGATGGCCTGGTCTCAAGTACCATGTCTGCGAAGAATGTAAAAGGGAGAGGCACGGTGGAAGTGTTAGTGAAAGTGTTAGTGAAAGTGAAGGTAGAAGTGAAAGTGGGGCTGGAGTAGGAAGCCAAACAAGAACATATGAATATGAAAGAGTAGTGAGTCCTGAATCATTCCGTGATAGATGGCCAATGCTATCTATTGGATTGCTTTTTTTTGGTGGTTGGATTCTAGCTCTTGTGATTATCATCCTAGAAGGCAACTTCATGCGGGATTTCCCCCTCTGCTTAATGACTTTATTCATAATTATTATCCCTCTTGTTTGTTATTTTGCTTATTCAGATTTTAAAAAACAAAAATCCATGGGCTGGAGGTAATAAAGTGGCTGAAACAATAGCTACGATATTAGGGCTTTTCTTCTTCATCATATTGCCTATTGTCATTCTGATTTGGATCATCTATAAGGTGCTAAAATCCCCTGTAAAAGACAATGCTAAGAAGAAGGTGGAAAAAGTGAAACGCACGGAGTATGGAGATGGGAGTATTTCTCAACATGTTGTCAGCAGAGAAAATCATGAAGATAACGAGGAAGGAGATCAAGATTGGGATTATTAACTGATAGGAAAAAGGAGAGAATTGTTCCTCAAAAGAAAAATCCAATCACGAGCTTATAAATATTCAAACCGTCATCGAACAATAAGTACCTACTAAGATGATTAGTAATGTTCAAAAAAGACAAAAAAAGATGTTAGAGTGGGCTTTTAGCTCATATGCTTTTTAGTTTTATATATGGTATAGAAGTTGCCTTTGAGATGCCCCTCATCGTTTGTCTAATAAATTAGAGATCAATGCTAAAGACTCGAATGAATAAGTTATAGAATCTGCTATTAGAGGGGCGGCAATCATGAGTTACTATGGATATTGCGATAGAAGTATAGTTGAAGTGATAAGTTCTGGTTTATCAGAATCAAATAAAGATTTTAATAAATTTTCTTTGTTGGGAGCACAATTAACCTTCTTCAACATACCTTACAATTCTAATGACTTTGGAGAAAAACGAAAAAAATTATTCGATTCTTCTTACCATGGAAGGGCAGAATTATTACCTTCTATCATTTCTCCACTAAGTGAATGCATTAAAAATAGAGAAAGACAAATACAATTGAATGGGATAGCGTTAGCGATCAGGATTCTATGATTACTAAATAACTCTACTCTAAAAGATACCAATAAGGGTTTAAAAGGTTGGGAAAGTTTAGAACTACGTTCTTTTTCCCCACTAATAGATGTTCTTAAGACTATGAAAGGAGTAATAGGAGGAAGTGATGTTAAGAAAGAGATTGAAGATGCATTAGAAAATTGGGATTCTTTCAAGTCAAGTGTGAAATGATACTTAGATTTTGAGAAAGGGAATTTTGAATCAATATTATCCATGTAGGTTTTAAATTAAAGTTATAATGAATAAACTAGAGTCTGAAAAAATGCGCAGGACCGAGAATACGATTCTATCCACTATGAGGGATTTTTCGAACATTTTTGATTTTATATGAGTTGTCTTTTGTAAGAGGTGAGATGTTTTTGTAGATTTATATTCTCCTAGAGTTTGACCTTATTTTAGCGAACGAAACATGATACATCGAAAATAGATAGGATATACTAAATTGGCTTGTAACTTAGTTTTATCTAAGGCTTTTAGTTTTTTGTAATGCTTTTTGCATAACATATGTTTATAGACTTCTCTATCGCAGTTCCTACACTTTTTTTCGAGAACAATCCCATTTTTAACCTCCTTTTTTGATATATTGTTTTCTACATTTATATATTTAATAAAAAGGGCTGAGTTAGAAAACCTCTAAGTGCCCATCGCTTGTTGCCAAGTATTGTAAGCCATCATTTTGATTGTAAAATTCTTCTACCATTGGAAAAGTTAAGGCTTAATTGAACATTTAGGAATAATGAAAAAGAATACCTCGTTCACCAGATTACGCCCTAAAAGAGTTTCACTTTACAAATGAGATAAGAGAGGTGTTCGAGGGGGAACTAGAGGAGAATAAACTGGAGAAATAGAATCGGTAATGATTGAGGGTGGCGGAGTGAATGTTACCTATTGAGTCATTGTATCTAATTCATTGGGACTAATCCCCCTTGGTTTTTTATATCAAAAAAGAGTTACCCACTTGTTCCCTCTGATTTGAAATCGGGTTTGAAGATTTCTAGATAGTAAAAAGCCTAATTAACATTCTTTAGAGTGGAAAAATAGATAAAGACCAAAAGAAGATAGAAGAAGTAGTAAAAGAGTTAGAGAAAGCGAAAAAATCGCTTTTTTCTCTATATGGGGATGAAAGTGTCAACACGAAGGAGATAGAACATATAGAGAAGGCGATATCAAAGCTAGAATCTCTGTAAATAGGGTAAATTGCTCTAACTCCGCAAACACTAAAAAACACCTAAATATTGATCAATAAGGGAGAAAGCAGAATAAAGAGTAAATCAAAAAGTTTTCTGGAATCATTAGAACCCCTAAAAATAGATTTCAAACTCGATAGAAAATTAACCATATTTAAAAGGAGAGAAAACTATGAATAAGAATATGCCTGACGTCGAAAAACGACCTGAAGAATTGGAAGGAAAAACCATCAAAATGAAAAGTGGTTGTGGTAATATGTACGTAACGATAAACAGCTCAGAGCACTATCCAATATTCGAGATATTTTCAAACTCCGGTAAGACAGGTAGTTGTTCATCTGCGGTGGTCGACGCACTCAATACGACCATCTCAATAAGTCTAAGAGCGGGTATTCAACCAAATGAGATAATCGAACGCCTCGATCGAATCAGTTGTCCAAAAAGTGAGGATGAAAAAGTTAGTTGCCCTGAAGGGATCGCAAAAGCAATGAAAAGATACCTTCAGGACGAATACGACCTCGAGAACACAGACGAAATAGTCGAGGTAGGTGATTCATCTTCCATTTCAAATGATGAAAGCGCTAACGAAGCTAGTAGCGATCAAGAAAATTTTTCTCATATAAACGAAGATACCGTCTCTGAAGATATCCACGCAGAAACAATAAACAGCTCGGGATTCGAAGAATGTCCGGAATGTGGTGAGGAAGCCTTCAATCCGACTGCAGAAGGATGCTCTATCTGTGTTGATTGCGGTTACAGTCCCTGTGATTAGTTCATTGAAATCATGAGTTGGCATTCAACCATATATAGAATAGTAAATCTTATCAATTGATAATCTTACTAATAGATAATAATACTTTTATGTCGTTATACCGTATAAGGTAATGAGAATATGAGCAAGAAGACGATCCATATTTCGGAGGATCTACACCAATTGATCGGTCATTATTCCTTAGAAAAGGGGGATTGTTCCATGCAGGAAGCGGTGACTGAACTGGTTATCGA
>PWHU01000133.1 GCA_003555395.1 Thermoplasmata archaeon | reverse complement strand
CATGAGCTAAGATATAGTAGGCGTTTCCTCCCCGCGGCGGTGTCCATAACACTTCGATATAACTCTGTTCGCTCAGGAAGAATTCTGTATCTTCGCCGTATTCTCCGATCTCGTCCCAAGTCTCGTCATATCCTGCTGGACCAGATTCAGAGTGGGTCTTCCAGTAGCCAGGTGTCAGCGGATGTTCGTCCCGTGCGTTAATGAACCTGTTATCAGTATGATTTATACCGTCCTCGATATCATCTTCGGTTACATTTACTTCGTGATATTCAGGATCGGTTGGATATATCTGTGTCCAGCCTTCCTTCAATTCCTCGTAAACTCTGTATATGCCGGGTTCCCACACGATAAAACTGTAATAACCGCTTGGTCCTCTTGTAGTTGTTCTATTTATCTCAACCCATTCGCCATCTACTTCCTGCTTGAGGATGATTTCCCAGCCTTCTAAGAAACTTTGCTCGTAGGTCCACTCCCCGTTTTCATAAATATAAGTTCTCTGATATTTATTACCATCTATCCTCACGGCACCCTCGATATCGCATGCAGTCGCTTCTGGTACCAAAGGTAAAAAACCCAGTACCAAAATAGTGGTTACCAGTATAGCTAGCACCGATACTTTTAAGTTTGTTTTAATTGTTGTTTTCATTTATACACCCTCCTATCATATACAGCACGTCTGTAGATTTAAACTTATCTTATAATTCATTTACAATAGCTAAAGCTAAATGAGATTTTAAATGATTTCTCAACGATCGATATGCTAAGAACCGATAGTATTTATCCTTCTTCATGATCCTCGGTATGATCACAGTCAGGATATCCTGAGCAGCCCCAAAATTTTCCGTATTTACCTTCTCTGACCACCATCTCTTCACCGCACTCTGGACAGACCTTCTTTTCATCTCCCTTCAGTTTTTTGGCTAGAAAATGATCCTCTAAAGCTAACTGTGAAAGCTCGTCCGCTTCGATGTTCTTCTCTCGATTAACGTGTTCGATTTTTACTTGAACACCTTTCTCTTCAAAGTGTTCTATCAGGTGCCTTACCTCCCTGTAAAGATCTTTCAGGTTGTCGGAGTTGACCGACCATTCACCGTTGACCTGTTTGACGACGAGCTGAGAATCTGACCTGACAAGTAAACGTTCAGATCGAAGGTCGGACTTTTTTATCCACTTCAGACCCTTTATGACCGCTTTATATTCGGCGTAATTGTTGGTCGCTCTTTCATCTAAAAGGAGTCCATGATCTTTTCTTATAGTATCGGAACCTTTCTTCACAAGGTATCCGTAAGATGCTACGCCGCCGTCTTTTCCGCGGTAGGCACCGTCCGCTTCTAGGATCAATTTAGTCATGTTTTCGACTCGACCTATAAGATAAAATACATATCAATTTTTTCTTCTATTTTTTAAATATCTCGATCAACGATCAGTCTCTTTCGAATTTCCGGTACAACCGGACAAGACAGTCCATCGCGGAACACTCCTCTTTGGAGAAGAGACCTATGATCAGGAAAGCGAGTACACCTACAGTAAAGATGGCAAGGGCGGCGCCTGTGAACAATCCCCGGTAATCGAAACGAGCTAGTATCCTTCCGTTGATGAAGATCCCGACTGCGCCGCCGATGAACATGTTGAACGAAGCTAAAGACATCACGGTACCTCTTTTCTCGGGGAGGTACTGTTGAGCCGTGGTGATGATCGTCACCTGTAATATAACGAAGGCGAGCCCGAAGCCGAAGAGCGCCGGGAGTACGAAGTATATACCAAGCCAATAGCTCACCACGAGGAGAGAACCAAGACCGAGAACGCCCGCTATGAAGAGGATCTTCGGCCCGATCTTTTTTTTCAATGTTCCCGCTCTTCTACCTCCGGTAAAAGCTGCGAGACCAAATAGCGTCAAGATCAGTCCTACATAAAGGATGTTGTAGCCCGTCTGTTCTACAAGGTAGTCACCAAGGTAGGTGAAACTGCCGAAAACGGCGAATCCCACCAAAAAGAGTAAAGAGACCGTTTTCAGTAGTTGTGGGTGAGAGATAGCTTCGCCGTAAGCTTCTCTGAAGCTTAGCTTGTCCATGGTTCCTTTCTCGAAAGTCAAGAACTTGTAAAGTAATACGACCAAGATCAATTCCGCGATGCCGTAACTCAAATACACTATCCTCCAGCTTCCCAAGAAAGAAAGTCCGCCGCCGATAGCCGTTGCTGCCGCCGCGCCAAGAAAATACATGCCCATGACGGTACCTATAGAATTCATCTTGGACTTAGGCTCCTCGAAAACGTCGCCTATCAAAGAGATAGTCACGGGTAAGATAGCTGCTGCGAAGGCTCCATTCACGGCTCGCAAAGCACCCAACGCATAGATGTTGAAAGCAGCGGCGGCAAGACTGCTGAATATAGCGGTCCCGAGAGCCGCGGTGGTTATGACTCTTACCTTACCGAATCTATCCGCTAACGGCCCGAAAAGAATGGTGAATAATCCAAAGGGTAACATGTAGGCGGTCACGGTCATAGCAGCGGTCCCGATACCCACACCGAAGTCGGCGGCTATATCGACCAGTATAGGCGCCGCGGCGTAGTTGTCGCCCATGACCCAGAATCCCATGAACCCTAGAAGATAGACCAATAGTTTTTTCTCACGGGGACTTTTATCGACCATCTTTTTTATTCTATGTTCTTATCGGCTTAATATTTAACGGATTTCATAACTAAGGCCGGATCGACCGTAAGTTAAAATAATAAGCGGCGTAGATTCAAAACTCGTGTTCAAAAAGATACTGCGCATCCCTTACAGCTACGGCGCTATGGCCTTCCTAGCGATCTTCTTAGGCCTATCCATAGGCGGTTATCCTAGATACTCCGACGAGATCACGATGATCTCTCTTCTGATCATCATGTCTCTCTCCACTAGAGAGGTAAAGTTCAAGAAGTTGAGGAGTTTGAAAAAACATCTAGGAGATTTCCTCACCGTTTTTCTATTGAACTACGGTCTTTTAAGTCTCACCTTGGTCTCTTTATCCTACTTACTTTTCGACGATATCCAACTCATACAAGGAATGGTGGTCTTCGCCGTTGTTCCCTCTGCCATAGCGGTCATCCCCTTCACCAGCATGCTCGACGGCGATACGGAACTCTCGCTGGTTTCCAGCGCCCTCTTATACCTCTCTTCATTGATCATAGCGCCTGCCGTCCTTCTTTTACTGTTCGGCAGAGAGATCGGCATTTGGCCCATACTGAGAAACCTGATAATACTCATAATCGTTCCCGCTATCGTCTCAAGGTTCCTTCTTAAGATAGATTACAAAGAGAAAGATCACGACGATATCGTCGTTAACACTGGATTCTTTCTGATAATATTTGGGGCAGTGGGAGCTAACAGAACTTTGTTCTTCACTGAAACAGGTCTTCTGTTACCTATATTGTTCATCGCAGCGGTCAGAAGCATCGGATTAGCTTCTGTAGTCCATTTCGGTGGAAAAAAACTGAAGGTCAGTACGGACAAGTTGAATAGCTATACTCTATTTACGACTCTCAAGAACGGAGGATTAGCTATCATACTCGCGGTCTCGCTTTTCGGAGCCAAAGCCAGCTTTCCGATAGTTTTGGGTTTTGTATTCGATCCGATCCTAGTCGTATATCTGAAAAGATTTCTTCTAAATTGACCATTGTTTTACGTTGCAAATAAATCCGCTTTCAACGTCCCTGCTTCGATTTTAATGACTTTGCCAATCTTTCATTCTCTTTAGGATTACCTATCACCACTACGATATCGTTTTCCTTGATCTCGATATCTTTTGATGGATTGGTGATAAGTTTCCAATTCTCCGGATCCTCCTTAGCCTTCCCCTTCTCAGATTTGTATTTACCTATAGCTACCAACAAAGGCCCTTTCATGGATCGCATCTTTTTTTGGAATTTACCCGCCGACATCCCTTTAGCAAATGAATCGGATGAGACGATATACTGCTGAACGTCGTAACCGGAGGTCGATGTTGTTATATCCTCCACAAAACGGGCCACCTCCGGTTCAAAGGCGGCACTAGCGACCATCCTGCCGGCCATCTCCGATGGCGATGATACATAGGTCACACCTGCGGAGTAAAGTGTATTCTTCAACTCGTCGTTTTTTATGGACACTATCCTTCTAGCGTTAGGATTCATCTCTTTCACGTTCAGTGAGATTATCAGGGACTCAGTGTCATCGTCCGTAGCGATCACCACCGTTTTAGCCTTTTTTATGTTGGCTCTTTGCAGTACCTTTTCGTTTTTATAATCTCCATAAACCGTATAGAGTGATTCTTCGTCTCCCGCATCTCTTATCTTGGTTATCTCGTCTTCGTCATCGGTTATGACGACGGTTTTCTGTTTAGTAGCCATCAACTCATCTAAAGTCACTTTACTTATATTAGTCCAACCACATATGATAACGTGGTCCTTAAAATCAGTTCCGTCCATGCCTAACACCTCTCTTCTTCTCGCTTCATTAAATGCATCCGTAACACTACCGATCACAGCACCTAAAAATGTGAAAGTGAACACTATCAAGAAAAACGAAGCTATCTTTCCTTCGGTAGTGACAGGATATCTATCACCATATCCGACCGTTGACAGGGTCACTATAGAGTACCAAAATGAATCTGCAAAATCATCCGGACCTGAATAGTCTTCATCTCTATCTTCAGGATCTTCATATTCGAAGACGAAGAAAAAGACAGAGCTGAGTATAAATACTACCATGAACAGGACTATCAATTTCCAAATCCTTTTGATAAAGAATTCTAGAGACATCTCAACAAAGCAT
>PWHU01000178.1 GCA_003555395.1 Thermoplasmata archaeon | reverse complement strand
CTCGATCTTTTTGTTTTCTACTAGACTTATCATCTCAACTCAAATTTTTAAAAACAACGAACCTTTCCGCTTTAGCCTTACATATAGGACAAACAGGTGGAGGCGTCTCTCTACCTGCGAGGTAACCGCATACAGTACATCTCCAGACTTTTATGGATCCTTCTTTCTCAGATAGGGGTGTTGTTTCCACTTTGTTTTTATTGTTACCAGCTTCCGCCGCCGCATCTATCACTTCCGAAGGGCGTCTTTCCGGTATTGGGCCCAACAGAGAAGGATCTTCTTTGACCTCTTCCGAAACGAAGAGACCGCAGTAGCACATCCCATACTCTTCCACGTCCGCATCTCTATACTCGCAGGGACAGATTATATCGGAGTCGTACGTCTTCAAACCGCTGGCCTCTCTACAGGGGCAAGAGGGATAACCGTATCTCCTTTCGTTTTCAACCAGCCCAACTATCAGATCATCCAACAAACCTTCATCTGGACACAAAAAGTAACCGTTCTTTTCAGCATCATCCTTCACGTATTTCAACATCTGTTCCTTCCCCTTCATCTTCCAAAGCCTCCTTTATATCTTCTTTTTTAAATCCTATTATCACATCTTCGCCCTGGTCGATAACTATCGTAGGACAGCTCCTCTTAGGATTGTAAGTTTTGAGTTCTTCCTTTACTTCCTTCTTTTCTTCGCCTTCTAAAAGGTCTATATCTACGTATCTGAACTCCACATCCATGGATTTAAGAAGTTCTTTCACTTTTTTGCACCATGCGCAAGTGCTTATAGTGAACACTTTCACATCTTTATCGACTTTTTTTCCGCTTACCTTTTCGACTGAACTCATAGTTGGTTAAATGAGGGGTTAGGATAAAAATTTTGAGGTGAAAGCGATAGTTAGAGCACCGGTAGTTTTATATAGAACCTTCGACCACTTAAATATTTGCCGGACTATAACCGTGATATGTCCGGCCCTGTGTGGGAATAGGTGTTGGGAAGATTCTACGGGAGGTAAGGAGTGGAAATAATTTGAATATAAGAATAGGTGGTATCAATGTGTGCTGAAGCAAAATCTAAGGCGAATAATAAACCTACGATAGAAGAGGTCACCGAATGTCCTGAATGTGGGAGCAATCGTATATCTCAAGATCACAGCAGAGGAGAACTCATCTGCGAGTCATGCGGATTGGTAATAGATGATCAATATATCGATCAGGGTCCTGAATGGCGTTCCTTCGACATGCAGCAGGAGCAGAACAGAGCTAGAGCCGGTCCTGCCATGTCTCATATGATGCACGACAAGGGGCTCTCTACCGAGATCGATTCTAGTGGAAGAGACTCTAAAGGTAGGGCCCTCTCTAGCAGCAAAAAAGCCCAGATGTATCGTCTCAGAAAATGGCAGAGAAGAAGTCGGGTCGCGGGTGCAAGAGAAAGTTCCTTGATATCTGCCCTGAGTGAGATAAGAAGATTGTCATCAAAGATGGGACTACCCGAACATGTGAAGGAAAGAGCCGCCGCTATATACCGGCAGGTAGTTGAAAAGAATCTAGTACGAGGCAGGAGTATCAAGATAGTGTCCTGCGCGGTGGTCTATATCGCCTGCAGAAAATTGGGCATACCTCGTACTCTAGACGAGTTCGCAAAGGAAACTGACTACGATAGAAAAGAGATAGGTAGGACATATCGATTCCTAAAGTGGGAGCTGAAAATGAAATTGAAGCCCACTAAACCGCAGAAGTATATACAGAAATTCTGCAACGAACTAGGACTTGGAGGCGACGTGAAGCGGCTCGCGGAGAAGATCATCAATGAGGCGGAAGAAAAAGAACTGCTCTCCGGTAAAGGACCCACTGGTCTGGCCGCAGCCGCAATATACATAGCTTCGATAAAGGCAGGAGACAGGCGAACTCAGATCGAGATCGCAGAAGTGGCTGACGTCACTGAAGTGACGGTCAGGAACAGGTACAAGGACCTGGTAAAGAAATTGGACATCGAGATCGAAGTGTGAATGAGGCCAAGAGATCACAGCAGTTGGACTAGATAAGCGTCTAGGTCCAGTAGAAACAACATTATAGGCAGGATTATACAGCCCATAAGATGAACTCTTCTTAACCCGTACAGCGGCGGTATCAGTCCTATAGAAGTGGCGATCACACCTATTATCAAGCCCAGAGGTCCCGATAAGAGGAACATCAAGATCACCAAGAAGACTATTATTCCCTTAGACATCTTGGAGTATTCGATCTTCTTATGCAGTCCCGCAAATGTCTTTCCCAGTGACAGAGTTAAAAGATGAGCTACCGTGCCTGAAACGATCACCGAAAAGAGCAGAAGAAGGAATAAACTCGGTACCTCGTAGATGTTCGTCCATTCCTGCAGAGTAGCTTCGTTGAGTCGGAGGACCGCCTGCATGGCACCACTCCTAGCTCTCAATATTATGAATAGAGCTACCAGTGTGAATATGGCGCAGGAGGTATCAACAGCGGATACAGCCATTATGAACTCGCGTGAACTCTCCTCTTGACTCTGTTCATCCGGAGTGAATAGACTAGTAACCGTAGTGGCCGCTGCGGCCGTGATCCCAGGAAGCCATCCTACGAGTCCGCCCGATAAAGTGCCGTTCACCACGCCCCGAATCTGACTCTTTTTATTCAGCCTTATCCTCACGCCCTCTATCACCTGCTCTGGTATATCAGGATCGTCCATCAAACTTACCAGCAGGTTCGATATCCCAAATAGGCCGGTGAACATAGGGAAAAACATCATCGATGAAACCGGCTGTCCCTCCTGTTCTATCGGAGTCCAGTTGTAAGAATGTAGACCGGTAGGTGTAAGGACTATGAAGCCCAAAAGACCGCTCAAAAGGAAAAGGCCGGCAGAGGCAACCTTGGGCTTGATGTCTAGTAAACTACTGCCCTCCTGCAGCACCAGCACTAGTACGACGGAAAAGAGTATTATAGGTATAAGTGGAACCAACCGATCATAAAGGTGTACCGGGTCTCCCATGATCAAACGAGCCGGAATTATCAAGATCAGTGCCAAAAAGAGAGCTGCGAAGCTCCCCAACGAACTTGCTTTTACCGCTTCGTAACCGCGCCCCTCAAGCAGCATCCTATGAGCAGGGAGCACGGACAGAGCAGTTTCCCCTTCTGGAGCGCCAAAATACGTTGCGGGTATGAAGTTGAGAAAGGTGTGAGTGATCAAACATCCTATGACCAACATGGATATCAGGGTAAGGAGCTCCGTAGTGGTTGGAGCAAAACTAGATAGTAAACTGGACGTGAACAGTATCAACACGCTCAAAGAACTGATGATCATGAACGAGATCGTGTTCACGTGGATGCCCGGTATCAGACCGGTAACGATCCCCAAGCATATCCCCATGAATGTGAATAAAAGTGCGAATAACAACAGGCTTAGTGGTGACATAGAAGCAACTTCTCCTTCTTATTAGAGATTATTAGGTACTAAACCCCGTTATTACTCCCATTCTATGGTACCAGGAGGCTTGTTCGTGACGTCGTAGACTACCCTATTAACTTCGTTCCTCATCTGATTTGTTATCTTGGTAGATATCCTATCTAAAACTTCTAAGGGTATCTTGCTGAAGTTGGCCGTCATGGCGTCGGTTGAGTGAACCGCCCTGATCGCTATGGTGTGGCCGTAAGCTCTTTTGTCGCCCTGGACTCCCACTGTCTTCACCGGCAGAAGAACGGCAAAATACTGCCACGGTCTTTCCATCTCTCCCTTTGAAGCGGCTTCTTCGATCTCAGTTTCGACGATATGGCAAGCTTCTCTGACTATCTCCGTCCTCTTAGGGGTTGCTTCGCCCATCACCCTTATGGCTAAACCCGGTCCCGGAAAAGGTTGTTTCTCAGCCGTAGGTAGACCTAGTTCTTCAGCGACCTCTCTTACTTCGTCCTTGTAAAGGTCGTAGAGAGGTTCTATCAAACCGAGGCCCATCTCTTCCGGCAGGCCTCCGACATTGTGATGAGATTTTATCGTATCTCTATTCTCGTCTCCACTCTCTATCCAATCTGGAGCTATCGTGCCCTGAACAAGATAGTCTGCGTCGAACTTCTCTGCTTCTCTCTCGAAGACCTCTATGAACTTGTTTCCTATCACTTTACGCTTCTCCTCGGGATCATCAATACCTTCCATAGCTTCGTAGAATTCCTCGCTAGCATCTATGATGCGGTGATTTATATCCATGTCCCGGAAAAGCGATTTTATATCTTCGGTCTCGTTTTTTCTCATATAACCGGTATCTACGTATATCGCTAGAAGATCTTCACCTAGAGCTCGACTCGCGATCACCGCTGATACCGTGCTGTCTACTCCACCGCTGCATCCGACAACGGCTTTTCCATCTGCTTCTTCGATCTCAGCGACTTTCTCTTCGATAAATCTTTCCGGATCTTTCAATTCAATCTCCTCTATATGTGATCTCTACTTCTTCAGCGTCCTCATAAACCTTTTCTCTCCTGTTTTCCCTGTACTCCTTCAACTTCTCTCTTACCTTTTCGTCTGAAGTTGCAAGGATCTCCGCGGCTAAAAGCGCAGCGTTATCGCCTCTGTTCATACCAACTGTTGCGACTGGAATTCCCGGAGGCATCTGCACTATAGATAGCAGCGAATCCAAGTTCATCCTCCCAGCAACAGGAACGCCGATCACCGGCTTAGTTGTGTGTGCAGCTACAACACCGGGTAAAGCAGCCGCTAGACCCGCTACGGCTATGAAAACGTCGGCTCCTTTGCACAGCTCTTTCGTCCTCTCAGGTGTTCTATGAGCGGAAGAAACTGTCATCTCATGATCTATCTTAAGGTCTTTTAAAACCTTAACCGCTTTCTTCCCGACTTCTAGATCGCTCTTGCTTCCTAGTATTATTTTCACTTTCATAGAAGGGGGTAAAAAGAGATAGAAAATAGTTTTTTCGGCCGATCTACGTCTTCATTATCGCGACGAGGAATATGCCTATGGCGATCAAGGCACCTATCACGAAAGCTCCAACATAGAACAGACTGGCCTTCAGTATCTCCATGAAACCCGTTTCTCCAAAAATGCCTTCCGAATGGGCTACGATGGTACCTATCCACAGTAGTATACCTACGATGGTCAACGATATTCCGATGCTTCTACTCTTTCCTCTGCCGAAGTAGGCGGTAAATATGCCCGAAAGGAGCATACCTAGACCCAACGTCAGCAAGATAACCGTCAAGAACTCATACATTCCTAATGTCATTTTTTTTCCTCCTAAAATTCTATCCCTGTGAGGGTTTTAGTATCTTCGACTCCTTCTATAGATCTTATCTTGTCAACGACGGCCTGTCCAAGGTTGTTAAAGTTCTCCGCTTGGAGTTTCACTATCAAGTCGTATTCCCCAAACAGTGAGTGTACTTCCGTAACCTCCTCTATATCCTTCACTATGTTGTAAACGTCTCTTTCAGCGGCCGGCGCTGTTTTTATCAATACGAAACCTATCGCCAAGATTACACCTACCCCGGGTAATCATTAGAGAAATATAAATATTTTGATTGCTCGCTGCTTATATCACAGGATCTTCATCTCTTTATCGGCGTCGGTCAAAAGCCTAAAGCCGTCTTCCGTAACCACAATATCGTCTTCTATGCGCACTCCTCCATAGTCTGAGATGTATATGCCTGGCTCTACTGTGAATACCATCCCTGGCTCCAAAGTGACTTCAACGTTGGGAGAAAGACCGGACCCGTCATGTGTGGAAAGGCCTATGCTGTGGCCCAATCCATGTATGAACTTGCCTTCGAATTCAGTACCATCTATGACATCTTGTGCGGCGTTGTGAACGTCCTTACCTTCAACCCCTGGTTCTATCGTCTCGAGAGCGGCTCTTTGAGCTTCCAAAACCGTCCGATACATCTTTTTCTGTTTGTCCGATGCTTCTCCCGCAAAGTAAGTCCTGGTGATATCTGAACGATACTGTTTGTACAGAGCGCCGAAATCAAGAAGCACGAAGTCACCTTTTTCAACTTTTCTATCTCCGGATGTATAATGGGGTTCGGCGGTGTTAGGACCAGTAGAGGATATGATCTCGAAGGCGTCACCCGTAGCTCCCTTTTTCTTCATCATATACGATAGTTCAGCAGCTATCTCGTACTCTTTCATACCGACCTCGATAACGTCCGTGATCTCCTCAGCTACACGAGAAGCTATGTCACCGGCGGTATCCAACAGGTCTACCTCTTTCTGGTCCTTTCTGTTTCTTGCCTCGACGATGGCATCTGAAACATCGACTATCTCGGCATCGGTGGATCCTTTTATCCTCTCAAATCCCTTATAAGTCAACTCCGATCCGTTAATGCCTATCTTATCCATATCGCCTAAATTATCTTCGAGCCAATCTTCTATTTCTTCTCTGCTCTCCATCACATCCATTGGAACATCGGCTTTTTTAGCACTGTCAGCCTCTAACTTGCTAACCAGCATCTCGGAAGACAGATCCGGATAAAGGATCAATGCACAACCTTCGAAGACTCCTTCCATCAAACCAGTAGCGTAAAAGAACGTCTTATCTATGTGCGGTTTAACTGAATTGTATATCACGATAGCGTCCACGTCTTCTTCCGTCCGCTCAAAGATATTTTCGATTCTAGATCTCATGATCCTCAATCAAAGGGTGGTTATTTAATTTTGACTACTCTTGTACCAGCTATGTAATCTCCTATCCTCTTTCTACTAGGACTTCTAGATATCAGGGCTATGCTTATTATGTAAAATCCCAACAGCATATCGGCATATCTACCAGAGTTCCTTGCGGCGCTCTGTATGAAAGACATCTTTCCGATATCTTCATCTACTACTCTCAAACCGAACAGTTTTTTGCCTATCGTGGTGCCAAAATACCATTCGAGTATCGTGAAATATAAAAACTGTATAGATGTGCCTAGCGAGATCACGGCGAGCATCACAGGGGTTGTGGTCAAACTGGCCGTTCCAGCGATGTTTCTCTCTAAAATGATCAAAAAAATGAATAGAACGAAGGGGATGATCAATATTATAGAATCAATTATGTAAGCTCCTATCCTCCTAAATAAGCTGGAATATATCTCGTTCACTCTCTCTCTCACCTTATCTCGTAAAAGTTTTCCCGTAAGATAATCTTTACTCGCCTCCTCGAAATCAAGTTCTTCTTTTTTCATGGATAGAGTTAAAAAATCATCCACCGCATACTGCTGAAAACCTAGTTTTTGTAGAACAAATGCATTACTTACAGGATTTTGCCTTATATATAAGCCCTGCATTTTCAGCAGCTTGTATGCCTTCTTTAACTCCTCAACTACACTTTTTAAGGAGAGATCGCGGACCTGAGCGTAGCGGCCAGCGTGTAGATCTTGCCGCGCTATGTCCAGTACATCTTCAGACGGAGTTATCGGATGTCTACGATAATAAAAGAAAACCAGAGGAACCGATGCTATCAAACCCGAAAGATAAACGAGATCCATAGCCCCGGCACCGCCGAAGGATCCCAAAATACCGATACGGATAAGTTCGGGTATCCTTAAAAGATCGGCACCTATGAGATTACCTAGAACCGCTATAGTGTACGCGTAAGGTATGGTAAAGAATTCTTTTTCATCATTAAATAAACCCAAAACAAGCGCGATGATCAAGGCAGCAAAAGAAGGCACTAAAAACCAAGGAAATTCCGCCACGATGCCTACATCGGGTTCTATGCGGGTAACGAGATATGCTAGAACCGATACAACTGCGGTACCTCCACCGATGAGCGGTAGATTCAAATCTTTTTTATATATCAAGCTCCCACAGACTATCACCGGGATCAGGGCGCCGCCGAGATTTATATTGAGTAAAGAGTCTCCAGTGATTATGAGAGGGATATCAACAAACAGACCAAAAAGAGAACCGACTATTATGATGCCAACTTCGGGTTTATCAAAACCAGACTTTTTCATGTATTCCCTTTTGTTCATATAAGCTATCAGAAGAGCCATAGAAAGTAGCGGTAAAAGGACCACATTTGAAGCTATGCCAAAGAGCACCTGGTAATCCACGGATATCTACCCTTATCGGATCGTGTCCAGCGAGAAAGAACCCATCGATATCCCACTTTTGCTGTGGGTGTACTCGACCCAGTCACGGGTCTGAACGTCTCCCAGGCCCTCGACCCTGAGGTGGTTCTTGAGTTGTTCCACCTTGAATTCGATCTCACCCGTCATTATATGCCCCAACATCGAGATGTCCTGTTCGCTGTGCATCCCTTTCTCAAGGGTATACAATGAGACCGCTTTATCTCTCTTTCTTCTTCCCGCAAAAGGCTGCAGTATAGTGAAAGTGGTTTCAGTATCTAGATAAGCGATGATCGTAGAAACGGATTCGAAGGCCATCCTATAGTAACGGTGTTTCTTTTTTATCTCCTCTGCAAATTCATCTACGGCCTCCGTGACCGCTTTGAAATCAGATTGATCCTGTATGTATTCAACGTATTCTTTTTCTTTTTCTTCTTCTTTAACTTCCCCCATGCTCACTGAATAAGCGTCTACATAATAGACTAGGCCTCTCAATTCGTATTCTTCATAGGTCGGCAGTACGAACTTCATCTCCTCTCTGATTTCATCGATGGTCTTATCGGTGACCACCCATATAGCTGGGACCCCTTTCTCTAGACCTTCAGCGACGAAAGAATTTATCAACACTTCTTTTCCCACGTGAGGAGGTCCATACACAGAGACGTTCGAACCGAGGGGGATACCACCCAAGAGGAGATCGTCCAGTCTGCCAGTGCCCGTTTTACATTTCTCCTGCTCGATCTCTCTAAGGATCTCTTCCTCTCTCTCTTCAAGCTCTTCATCCAAAAGACCTTCCTGCCTTGCCTTTATCTCTCTTTCTTTCTGATCCATGTACTTTTCTTTAGCCTTCAATTCCTGCTCTTTCTTTTCTATCTCTTTCTTCAATTCTTCCAGTTCCCTCTTCCTTTCCTGCTCGGTCTTTCCACCTATATCCTTTTTCATGGCCTCCAATTTCTTTCTCTCCTTCCTTATCATCTGCTCCCTGCGCCGCAGGTCTTCTTCCCGTTCGTTCAACTCCTGTTCTTTATTCTTTACCGTTTCTTTTAATTTTGTTATCTTCTCTTCTTTATGAGCTAATTCGCTCTTCAGGTCCCTCAGTACCTCGTCCCTATCTCCTTGAGGAGTGTCGCCCATGGATTTTGGAGCCTCAGATCTCATCTGCTGGACCATCTTCTTCAATTTTTCATTCTGTTTCTTCAAGGCCCTCAGTTTATCGTCGCTGATCTCCGTGACTTCATCTATGGAAGAAGGCTTTCCTTTCTGCTGTGATTTTAAATATTTGACCATCGCAACGCTGCCCTGCTTTATCTCTTCTATTTCATCTTTGAGATTTTCTTTCTCTTCTTCCAGCGTCTCTATTTTGGCCTCCTTTCTATCCAGCTTGGTTCTCAATTCGCTGTTCTCCTCCAATATTTCCTGGGGATCGAATTCATCGGATTCTAACTCCGAGACTCTTTTTTCAAATCTCTCCTTGAGATCTTCTATTTCTTTAGCTTTCTTTTCGATCTCTTTTTCCTTTTCTTCCAACCTACGTTTTTTCTCTCCCAGCTCTTCTTCGAGTTCCTTCTTTTCGTCCTCAAAGCTCTCCTCCCCTAGCCAATCCGAGAAAGATTCTTCTTCGCCGGACAGCCATGCTTTTAAAGAGTCAAAATCATCTCCATCTTTTTCCACTCTCGTTCTGTAAGGGGGGCCAGATTTTTTCGCCTCTTCGATCTCCTCGCTTAATATGCCACCTATATCTTTATCGCTTTCACCGGTCAACCATTGAGCCAGTTCGTCATCTCCTCCGTCCTGACCTTCTCGACCGGTTTTCAGCGGATTGCCTCCTTCACCAGGATTATCGCCAGGATTATTTCCTTCTTCTAATTCTTTCACCCTTTCGCGTATGTGTTCAGCTTTCTTTTCGCCGATCCCGTCCACGGCAGTGATCTCCTCTATGTCGGCCTCAGCGATAGATTCTAAACTGTCAAGACCTGTATCGATCAAACTTTTGACCATATCTTCGGTGATACCCGGTAACTCTACAAGGATCTCGACCATGGAACTATCGTTCCCCGGCATGGTATCATCTAACCCATCGTCTGAGGACTTGACCTTTCCAGACGGAGTTCCTCGAGAATTACCTACCATTTTCGACACTTACCTGATTTTTAGATTTAGCCGGGAAAGAGTTATACTTGCCCGATTATAAAGTTTTTCTTATCGCATATCGTTTCTCCTGATTACATTTCAAGAGGAACGTCCCTTGAGTGAACTATATCATCCCATATGATGCTATTTATATTCTTCCCTCAAAGAGGGAATTTTTCTCTCAGATAGTCGATCACCTGTTTTATCAAAACGGGGATGACGAACCAAAATACTATGAAGACCATGCCTATGGGCCCCAAAAATATAACGGTGACTACGGACAGGACTCCGATAAGTGTTACTATCAAGACCGTCTTCTTATCGAATTCTAACACGTTAGTAGAGTGGATTACTTCAATAAAAAGTCTTTTAAGCTCGTTGCATATATCAGGATAGAGAAAACCTACTTTAAGGTGTAAAAATGCCCGAAAAAAAGGATGAACTGATCACCTTAGCACACGGGGCCGGCGGTAAAAAGATGGATGAACTACTGTCCGAATCGATCATGCCTTGGTTAACGAACGATTCAGGGGAGATACCTCTATCGGATCTTGACGACTCGTCTGTTAACGAAAACATAGTCTTCACCACTGACAGCCATACCGTCAAACCCATATTTTTTCCAGGTGGGGATATAGGCAGCCTGGCCGTATCAGGGACCATAAACGATCTGCTCGCACTTGGAGGAGAACCGTTGGCTCTCTCACTCGCTATCGTAGTTCCTGAAGGATTTCCTCTCGGAGACTTAGAAAGGATCTTGGAAAGTATTTCCGGCATCCTGAAGAAAGAAGGATTTCCCATCACAACTGGCGATACCAAGGTGGTGGAAAAGGGAGATATAGACGAACCCATATTAACCACTTCAGGGATAGGAAAGAGGCACCCCCTTCTGAACAAAAATATGGAGTTCGCGGGAGGTAGAAACACAAGATGGCTCTCCGACAACAACCTAGAGCCCAGCGACAAAATAATAGTTACGGGAAGTATCGGTGATCACGGGATAACGATCTTATCTGAAAGGGAAGGATACGGTTTCGGAGGGGATGTCCGCAGCGACGTTAGCGCTTTGACGGAGGTTATGAATGAAGCATTGAGAGTCGGGGGCGTGGCTTCCGTAAAAGATCCCACCCGTGGAGGATTGGCTAACTCCTTGAACGAATGGGCATACAAGTCCTCAGTCGGTATAGAGGTAAGAGAAAAAGATATACCCTTAAAAGGATGGGTGAGCTCTGCCAGCGATATGTTGGGGATCGATCCGTTGGAGATAGGAAACGAGGGAAAATTCGTTATGGCAGTTCATCCCTGTAGAGCCAAAAAAGTATTGGACTCTGTGAGAAAGACGGATGACGGAAAAGATGCGGCGATCATAGGTGAAGTCAAAGAGGACTTAGAAGGAGTAGTCCTAAAAACGGAAGTTGGAGGTAAAAGGATTTTAGAGACCCCTGTGGGGGATCCCGTGCCTAGGATCTGTTAGAATCCAAAAATATTTTTTTGGCCAGGAAAGAACTCACAACTATCAGAGGTATCAGCAAGATCATCCAATTTATAATCGAGCGCCAACGGGTAGACCCTTCGTTCTCCACAACTTCTATTTCAACCACCGCTGTATCGCTGTTACCTCCGACGTCCTCCACGTAAAGCTCTATTTCGTAGGTGCCAGTTTCGCTGAAAGTGAAAGTTATATCTTTCCCTGATCTATCAAAGGACCCATCTCTGTTGATATCCCATCTATATTTCACTATTTCATGATCGTCCCAACTGTTCTCGGCAGACAGGTTTGTTTTTATACCGACTTCTACGGTCCTGTCGGGCCCCGCGTCGGCTATAGGTTCGATCGTATCTATCCAATCATCCATGAAAATATTGGAGTAATATTCACCGAACTCTTCGTTCTCCACTATAACGCCCACCTCTCTATTCTGCAGGACCGAATTCGCATTCCAGTTGATAGAGGATATCATCACCCTGCTCCCGTCTACCACCATCCCTTTATTATGGATTTTGAGGAGTTCCTTGTAAGATGAGAGCAAACGGGCCTCTAGGGGGATGTCGTTCTTTTGAGCAAATGTGTTTAACTCTCGAACCATGACGTCGTTTTCTCCGCCGTAGCGCTCCATCTGATACCATGTCGAATCCAATAGAACTTTTACACTAACTTCTCTAAGTGCGGCTTCCTTCAATGCGGACACATAAGGATTTTCTTTGTCGCTCCAATCGTTGATATAAGCCTGCTGAACGTAGATGGATTCCTCTGCGGACTCGATCATATCCAACACTGTATTCTGTGACAGGCTGGTATCAGGGGAAAGAAGAGGTTTTACATTGAATTCGCCGTGAAACCTGTTTTCGTCGTATTGCGGTGTGTAAAAAGTTTCTTCTGGTTGAAAATCTGACGGGCGTTCTTTATCTTCTCCATCATATCCCTCGCTGAAGTACCGATCGCTCTCATATACGTTCATAAAATAATCCGCAACGGCTTCTTCTTCTAGTATGATACCCCAACCTCTATTGCCCGACGTAGGGTCTGGAGGATGACCGGTATCGCCGAAGTTTTCAGTCGATACTAACACTGCGTCTTGGTCTCTGATGACGTATTTGCAGTGTAAGAAATTGTAAGGAGAATAACCGTCCTTTCCTGTTATCCTCACATCGGCCCCGCTTTCCTCTATAAGTGATAATGAATAGTGCATACTATCAGGTATACCGCCTACGGGCGTCCCCTCGGCCAAAAGCTTGACGTCTACACCTCTAGTAGAAACGTTAGCGATCTTTTCGGCGATGGTCAAACTTTGTAATTGATATATGCCGATATGGAGAGACGATTCCGTATCGTTCAAGAATCTCAGTAAAGCGTTCAAAGAGGAGTCCGGGGCTACATGAGCTTCCGCATAACCCTGATAATTTATCTTTTCGGGCTCGAAAGTCGAATGGCCTACCATCCACCTTCTCTCCCAGCTCCATTCTTCTTTACTGCTGTCGATATTCCCTCCTTCTGATTCTTTTCTCTTCGCATACTCGCCTTTCCAATTACGGTCCGCCCATTTTCCCTCCCACAATTCGCCGTCCTCACCATCCCCGTAGTAAAAGGAATCCACCGGTTCGTCGTTAACCGAAAGGATCACTTTACCGCTGCTGTCGTCAAGGTCGAATTCTCCTTCGGTCTCTATCATGCTCTCGTTAGACCAGATAAGGTCGGGTTCCTCTCTCCAGATATATTCGTACCTATCATCTTGGGCTAAAACTAGATCCTCATCTAAATCCAGCCGAGTTTTATTCAAGCGTAAACTGCTTTCACCGTTCGACAAAGATATATCTCCATAGAAAGGTTCATCCATCCTATTCTCTATCTTCAAGAATTCACTCCCGGGGCCTGTATTATAGTACACTTCGGTTATTCTGAGACTTGTGTTCTCTTGGCCTAGATCTACACTATCGTCCGGTAAAGCTTCAGAGTTCGAGCCTATCAAAGGCGTGGTGACGATCAACAATACGAGTGAATACACAAGAAGATCTTTCATGAGCCGTGATATCAGAAGTTATATTAAAAATTGAGTGTTTAGTCGATAGATTTTGCGAGGTGTAATTTTTAAATAATATGTAAGGGTAAAGGGTTCACAGTCGAATCCTTCGGAAGATGTTCTTCGATCTGCTTGAGGACTGGCGTCCCTGCATATTTCGGGAAGAAAAAACTTCCCTTCAACATGCCGAGGTAGCTAAGTCTGGCCCAAGGCGGTGGCCTCGAGAGCCATTGGTGCTATGCACCACAGGAGTTCGAATCTCCTCCTCGGCGCTTTTTACATTTTCTGAGTGATAGCGAAGAAGATTTAAAAGTAAGTGGAATCTGTGATTCATACGCACTTCTAACATTTGAGCGTAGAAGAAAAGTTAAATCAAAGCAGTATTTCATCATATGTAGGACCATAAGTCCAATTATCTATTTGATGAAGCGTGATCAGTTTGAAGATGGAAAAAGCCACGGACATATACAAGGTTACAGGAAGGATCAGAGTGATCTTTAACTATATAATAATAAACGTGATCTGTTCTCCTCTTCCGCCTGGAAGGCTAAAAAACTGGTTTTTGAGGAGAACCGGTATGAACGTAGGTAAGGAGGCTTGGATAAATCCGCAGTGCGTTTTCGATCCGTTAAATCCTGAAATGATAACCATAGAGGATGGCGCTTTTCTCGGTTGGGGATGCAGACTGATGGCCCACGTGATAGTACCCAGCGAAGAAGGTGGTTATGATTATAAAGATGGTGAAGTGGTGATCAAATCCAAAGCCTTCATCGGTGGATTCTCTACTGTCTTACCAGATACAATAGTAGAAGGTATGCTTTTCAATAATTCACTTGTTAGTAAGGATATACCAAAAGATGAAGAATGGGGAGGGGTCCCTGCAGAAAAAATCAGTAACAACGATTGATGGAGTTGTCGTTTAGTCAATTATCAACATAATTAAATAAACTTTCGAGTATTTGTAGTAAAGGAGGAATAACGATGGAAGATATAATGAAAGATTTCAAGTTCGGACTTCCAACAGAATTAGAATATGGCGTTGGAAAGATAGACCTTTTAGGGAAAAAACTGGAAGATTTTGAAAATTGTCTGGTGATAACGGATAAGGGGATAGAGGAAACAGGTATTTTAGACGAAGTCAAGTCAAAATTAGGTGGCCTAGATATCAAGATTTATTCCGATATAGAATCTAACCCAAAGGATTTTCACGTAGAAATGGGGGCAAAAATAGCTAGAGATTTTGATCCTGACGTCATCATAGCTCTAGGTGGAGGTAGCCCGATAGACTGTGCAAAAGGTGTTGGAATTCTACTTAGTGAGGAAGATTCTGATATAAGAAACTATTATGGGAGCGATACAGTGAGGAGAGAGATTTTACCGTTTATCGCTATACCCACTACAGCCGGTACAGGCAGTGAAGTGACCTTCTCGTCTGTTATCACTGACAGTGATTCAGGAGTCAAAAAGAGTATCAGAAGTCCTTTTATTGCCCCCAACATAAGCATCTTAGATCCAAAACTCACCACCAGTCTACCAGAAGATCTAACCGCGTACTCCGGTATGGATGCTTTTACACATGCTATCGAGGCCTACACTGCTAAGACCGCTAATCCCTTATCTAATTCCTTAGCTCTATACTCCATGGAGCTGATTTTGAAAAATATTGAAAAAGCTGTCGAAAAACCTTATGATCTAGAAACAAGAGGGGCGACGCTCGTAGGAAGCACTATAGCAGGTATAGCGTTCAATAACTCTGACGTTGCATCAGTCCACTGTATGGCTGAATCTTTAGGGGGAAAGTACGACGCACCACACGGCCTGTGCAATTCGATAATACTGCCTTATGTTATGGATTACAACAGAAAATATTGTACCGATAAATACGCTAAGGTGGCCGACTTGATGGACATTGAGTTTGAAGACTCTGACTCAGGGGCTAAAAGATCGGTGGAAGAGATCAAAAAACTGAACCAAAAGTTGGAGATACCAAGTCTCTACAAGATCGGTTTCAAAGAAAGAGATATCGAATATTTGGCGGAGATGTCCGCAGAAAATCTTTCTAACGAAAGCAATCCTAGGCCTATGGGCAAGGAAGACTATGAGACCCTGTTCAAAAAGATATCATGAAAAAATAGGTCTGAACGGCTGTGAAGAACGGGGACTTGATTCAGAGATTCTCGATGATCTGAAAGAATCTATACCCTGGTAATCCGTATCTTGTTGTATCCTCATATGCCTGGATCCTTAACTCCTTTATACGGTAATTATATTCATTATTGATGACCAGTTCTACCTCTACCCCATATTCGTCCTCAAACTCCTTCTTTAATTTATCTAAACCATCGGTGAGAAGTCCCTCTGGCACCTTTGGAGACCAAAGTTGTAGAATAAAGGAATATTCGCCCCATAACTTATTATCTTCATCATCCCATACTTTTTTTACATGTTCATAATTGTGTGTGAATTTTTTCCAGAGAGTCTCTAAAGTGTGTTGGTAGTTATCACTACCAAAGTCATTCCATCTGTCTGTTGAAGGCTTTCCTTTATAACGCAACCCGTCTAGATGGGTAACGACCTCACACAGATAGACTTCCTTACCATCATCTGAGGTGTTGATCCCTAGTACATCTATTTCCCTTTGTTCTCCTTCATCTAGAGTCCTTTGATTGTAAGAAACTATCTCACAACCTACTATCTTCTTTAGATAAGCTCCAACTATCAATTCACCTACCTCTGCGTCTAACATGTTATCTAGTAAAAGAAAAGAAAGATGGTGTATTTTAACCTTTATAATCTTTGAGCGTAGCAAAAATGGACTTGTCAAAATGTTAACACATTTTAACTGCCCTCTTTTCAAAGAAAAGTGGACTCAAAAGAATGCTGACGCATTCTCCATGCCCACTAAAAGTCGAAGATTTGTTAGTGGACCTGTCAGAATCAAAGATTCTGACCAACCATTTATTAAAATAAATGGACCCAGCGGGAGTTGAACCCGCGGCCTCCACCTTGCGAAGGTGGCGATCTGCCAGACTGATCTATGGGCCCAAAACGATTGATTTGAGAAGAAGGAGTTCTTGTTTTTAAGCATTTTGATTGTTCTGCGATTAGAACGAACGAAAAATGATACTCAGTGCAAGAAACTTGTTCCCAGCAGTTTGAACCCGCGGCCCCCACTTTACACGGAATCTAATTCCGTGAATCGAGTGAAAGCCAGAGGCTTTCCATGTAGATGCGAAGGTGGCGATCTGCCAGACTGATCTATGGGCCCGTAATGAGCGGGAGTGAAATGCATCCGGGTAAGCGCTGCTGTAAGATGAAAATCAGGCCCTATAACTGTTTTTTTGGATGCTGGGGTTCACCACGATGCTATATGGCCGTCGGTCCTCTTTTCCGTTCCACCAGCAAAAACATCGTCTTCATCTTTCCATATGATCTGCCCTCTACCGAAGCCTCCAAAGTGCAGTGAATACTTTATCCTATGCCCTTTTCTATACAGAGCTTTACCGACATGGTGGGGAAACTCTTTCTCCAAATGAATCTTCTTTCCCTCTTCCCATCGCCATCTTGGAGCGTCTAAAGCGGCCTGCGGATTCAGCTCGAAGTCTAGCGCATTCATAACCACCTGTAAGTGCCCTTGAGGCTGCATGTAGCCGCCCATGACTCCAAAAGGCCCGACGGCATCTCCGTGCTTCGTGAGGAATCCTGGGATTATAGTATGGTACGGCCTCTTACCGGGCTCTAAACTATTAGCGTGAGAGGGCTCGAGTGAAAAAGAGTTCCCACGGTTCTGCAGCGCTATACCTGTCTCGGGAACTACCAGACCTGAACCGAAACCCATGTAGTTGCTCTGTATATATGAGACCATGTTACCATCTTTATCGGCCGTAGCCAGGTAAACTGTACCTCCCTCCGCCAATCTTCCCGATTCCGGCTCGATCGCCTCTTCCCCGATCAGTTCTCTCCTCTCGGCAGCATAATCCTCGGATAACATATCTTCGGGATCGACTCTCATGTGTTCTGGGTCAGTGATCACCTTTTTACCGTCCGAGAATGCCAGTTTCAAAGCCTCAATCTGCTTATGATAGGTTTCTACGGAATCTTCACAGGAAAAATCAAAGCCATCCAATATATTTAGAGCCTGTAGTGCGATCAGACCTTGACCGTTCGGAGGAAGTTCCCAGACTTCGTGCCCCCTATAATCCACACTCAATGGTTCGACCCACTCGGGAGAAAATCGTGAAATATCTTTTTTCGATAGATATCCGCCGGTTTGCTTACCAAATTCGACTATTTTTTCTGCTATCTCGCCTTCATAAAAAGTATCCGAGCCGGTCTCTCCGATCTCTTTCAACGTTTCAGCATGATCTTCGGACTTCCAGACTTCACCGATCTTTGGAGCTCTACCTTCGGGAGCGAAGGTATCGAACCAATTTCTAAATTTTTTTTCCTCTCCTAGTGCTTCGCTGTACCTCTTGAAAGCCGCTTTCCAGTACTTTCCAAGCGTGGGGGAAACGGGATATCCTTCTTCAGCGTACTCGACAGCGGGTTCCATCAGTTCTTTAAAAGGAAGCTCCCCGAACCTTTTTGACAGTTCGTACCATCCTGCAGGGGCCCCGGGCACCGTAACCGGTTCCCATCCGAACTTTGGCATCTCGTCGTGTCCTTTTTGTTTAACTGTATCTATATCTAGTTCTGCAGGAGACGGACCACTAGAGTTCAAACCGAGCATCTCGCCGTCCTTCCATATTATGGCGAAAGCGTCTCCTCCGATGCCGTTTGAAGTCGGTTCTAGAACGGTCAAACTTGCGGCGGTAGCCACGGCTGCATCCACAGCGTTACCTCCTTTTTTCAATATATCTAAACCCGAACGGGCAGCTAAAGGCTGAGAGGTCGCTACCATCCCTTTTTTGGCGTAATTCACGTTTCTCCTGGACCCATAAGGGTGATAAAGCGGATCGAATCTCATGTTATTAGAAGAAAGTCTAAGGTTAATTATTTTTCCTTCCTAGATATCTGTGAAAAGGTAAAATTATTAAACTAACAGTGTTTATTCACTTTCGATGGAGTCGAGCAAAAGCATCTTGCTTCCTGTTATCGTTCTATTCCTGGGTATCCTGTTCATCCTGCTTGGTATCCTCGAAGGAGATGCTGAGGTAGCTCTGTTTTTATTCATCCCTGTTATCTATGGGGCCGGGATATACCTGCTGATCGGTATATTGCTTGTGTTCCTTTCTTTCATGCTCTTCTTTGTACTTTCTTTTGCACGTGTTTCTCGTAGCCGCAGAGACGAGTTAGAAAGAGTCGCGTATGAGGATCTATCAGAAAATAAAGAAACGGAATCGAGTTTTGGAGGCGTCATCTTCATCGGTCCGATACCGATAGTCTTTGGGAAGGATGCGAGTACCACAAAAAAGATGATGTGGATCGGATTGGCTATCGCTCTGATCCTGATTTTCCTTTACCTGATGATATTCTTTTTGTGAAAAATAAGAGGTGTTTAGATGAGGGATTTTATAGAAAAAAAATTGGAAAAGATGGTCAAGATAGACAGCGTGAGCGAAGGCGATATGGACGAGATAGTGAGTTTTACCACTGAACTCTTAGAGGATATAGGCCTTGAGCCCGAAGTAGTGGAAGGAGATGAACACAGCCCCGTGATAGTGGCTTCACACGGCAAGAACGGAGTCTGCTTTTCCGGTCATCTAGATACAGTGCCTAAGGGCAGCGGATGGGAGCATGAACAGGGCGAGATAGTGGATGATAGGATGTATGGAAGAGG
>PWHU01000014.1 GCA_003555395.1 Thermoplasmata archaeon | reverse complement strand
TTCCGACATATCTATTCCGCCTCCACAACTTCAATTTCGCACCTTTCACATATTATTCTATCGCCGGTGTTGGTCAATTCCTCTCCACATTCAGGACAAGTCCTCATCATCTTTTGACCTCCATTAAATTCAACTTCGCTTTTTGTGTGTTATGCGAGGTTGAGAAAAATAATAAAAGGAAGGAGGAGAATAGTTTGATGAGCATGCCCCTTCCTTTTCTAACTGACTTATACGGGAGCTGGAGAAAAGAGTGAGTTAGAACCCCGAAAACAGCCCCGCTTTCGTTGATCTTCAGATCCATGATAATTCACCTTCTGTAATGCCTAATCTTTTCAACCTGTCGACGTCGACAGTCTCTCTGACAAGTAGTTCATCTCCGACGTAGACTATCACGTCTCTCGCCTCTTCTACGCCTGAGTCGTCGATGATGACTTCCGCGTCATCGATCGGTATCATGATAGTGTCAGTCATCGCACCTACCTCCACCGCAGTCGTGGAATCCGCAGGTATCGCACCTGCAGTTATCTTCCATATCAGAGTTGCATCTTGGACACACTCCCGTCATACTCTCACCATCCTGATCAGGTTCTCGACATCCGAACGCTTGTCCTTCCTGCGGGTCCCGATGACTCCACAGTCGTTGCACCTGTACTTCTCGACCTTGACCGCTGAGGATCCGTTGTCTCTCTTCTCCTCGTGGACCATTCCGCCGCCGCAATTCCCGCACTTGTAGTCGTCTGAGACGCTGTTCATCATTCCACCTTTGTAGTGCCTATTTCTTTTAGGATCTTCTCAGGGACGTGCGGCAGGTCTCTGTACCTGTCTATCAACGCCAGCGACCGTTGAATATGTACTTTATCCTTTTGTATCGGGTGCGCGCGCATGATTATCTGCAATGTCGAAGCTGCCGAGTCCGGCTCGAAATCATCCATGGAGAGGGTATCCTTCAAGGTCCATATCTTCCTGTTTCCCCGCGGTCCGTCGAATCCTTCATAAGTTATGTGCTGCGAATACCGGCATATATTACCTATAGCGCGGGAATTTGGCCTATCACTGCCGAATTCCTTTCGGATGTCATGACAGGTCGCGCTGCCTTTCTCAGCGAGGATCTTCATTATGTCATACTCTATCTCGCTAACTTCCATCTAATCATCCTCCGTAAATTTCATATTCAATCCTAGGTGTGTTCATCCGGGTCGGTTCCCCAGCGGGTCGCAAACTTTTGCCGGGGGGCTGGCCCATTTTGTTATCGCCTTTCATCGTACCACAACCTTGATCTTCTTCGCTCTTTTCGTTTTCTCAAACACGCTCTTAACCTCTTCCAAACCTGTGAAGTCCGGTTCTTCATCTTTTGTTTTTATCTTATCCAAGTTTATACACCTCGGTTTCTGGAGTGTAAACCAAACCTGCGGTCCTCATACTTTCTAATTGCTTTTCGATCTGTGAATCATCCTCATCTATATTTTCGATTATCTTGCTTTTTGCGACTCCATTGCCCGCGTCATAGGCTCTTATCGCCTGTTCTATCTGCTCTCTCAAGGTTTTCTCGTACTGCGTGTAACCTGTCATCACCCCATCTATATCTATCTCGCCTGTCGCGTCCGTGCTGACTTCGTTGAGAAAATACCCGAATACCTGGATTGCTTTTTTCGAGTCTTTGACCTCGACGGTCTCAGAAAGCCTAGACCGCGCTGAGGCTTCTGCAAGTCTGTGCAGCGTGTCGAGTTGCCTGGGAGTTATCTTCACTGTGTCGTCAGATTTTCTCCTCATCTTGTTGTAGAATTCGACTATCTTCTCCTGTGATCTTTCTGTGTATTTCGGCTTGATCTTTCGGGCGTGGGCCACGTACTTCCTTATCAGTTCGTCGTCGATCTCCCCCATATCCTCGGTTTCATCCTCCATGTAATCTCTGTGCATCTTAGCTATGTGCTCGGACTTCTTTTCGTCGTGGTCCACGTCGACATTGGGTTGATCGAGTATGGGGAATATGAGGTCGAACCTGTCCAGGAGAGATGGATGGATGTCTATCTGGTTGGATATATTGTCGTGTATGTCGAAGCGGCCGTATTGAGGGTTTCCCGCGGCAAGCACGCTTGTCCTCGACCGTAGAGTCATCGTTTTTCCCGCCTTCGCAACAGGGATGCACTGCGCCGTCCCCATCGCGTCGTTCATGTGTTCCCTGTCATCGTCGCTCATCTTGTCTATCTCGTCCATACAGGCTATTCCTCCGTCGCAGAGGGGTAATACACCTGCTTCGACCGTCCAACCGCCCAATTCCTCGTCTTTCGTGACTGCGGCGGTCAAACCGACGCCTGAGCTGCCTTTCCCGCTCTCGTACATGCTTTTTGGGGCTAGTTTGGCCACTGAATGGAGGAGTTGCGACTTCGCCGTTCCTGGATCGCCTATGAGGAGTATATGGATGTCGCCTCGTTTCGGAGAACGGTTCAAGGTCTTTCTGACACCGCCGAAAAGCTGCAGAGCTATCGCCTGTTTTTCCATCTCCATGCCATATATATCAGGGGCAATTGATTCAACTATCTTCTGGAAAACTTCCTCTTCACTCTTCATCTCTTCTATCTTTTCTATATCTTCCTGGGTTAATTCTATAGTTGAAAAGGTCCTTTCTTTGATCTCGATATTATTTATCTTTAGATACTTCTTGAACGAGTCAGAATTTTTACTCTTCTTTTTGAGTTTTAGTATGGCGTTCAAGTCTACCCTTTCTCCACCCTCCACCTCGCCAACGAGGTCGTCTTTCAGGACTCCGACTATCGAGTCTGGTTGACGTCCGCCCTCGAGTTTTTCCGTCGGCTCCTGGATTTTGATCTTCTGTATATCCTCGTACTCTGATTTGTTTTCGTCCAGCTTGAAGACGGTCTTGTTGTTACTTTTCCCGCACCCGCTGCATTCCATGGGGTTTTCCGGGTTGCCGGTCTCCTTGAACCTGGTCCCGCAGCTCATGCAGGTGTAGACGGCTTTCTTAAGCCTGGCTTCCTTCTCACCCACATTCCTGACTATGCCGGGAATCTTCAGAAGTTTGTTCTTGTCCGACTGTCTCAAGTTCCTTATAGATTTCTTCTGTTTATCGAGAAGGTGTTTGAATCTGACATGAGGTTTCATGCCCTCCATGACTTCGAATATCACCTTGTTTGCCGCCTCTATCGATTCCTCTGCATTTTTCATTATGTGATCCATCGCGTCGAGCGACATCTGTAAGTTTATCGGGAACGGACCCTCATAATCACCTCCGTTCGAGTCGAAGGGGACTTCGACGGCGACTTTGCCGGAAGCGGCGTCGTTCAAGTATTCGAGGTGGTTGTGGACCTCAGGTTCGGTGAAGTATTCTTTGAATTTATCTTCCAAAATATCGCGCTTCACTCTTTCACCTCCGTAGTGCCTAACTCGTCTTTTCTAACATCTCTGATCACGCCTTCATCGATGAAAGAGTCGAGGAGTTCTTCGATGTCGGGTTCAATCTCCTTATAAGTTATAGGATCACATGCGCGCATGAGCTCTAAAGCCTTCGACTCGTTGTCCCACACAATCCCGAATCGGTCCCGCAAGTCGAATTCAACGAGTCCTTCCTTCCTGTATTTAAGAGGTTCGTTCTTCCTCTCAGCTTCCTTGAAGATTTCGAGCAGGTATTCCTTTATATCAGGTCTTATCCTCTCGTAGGTTTCGAGAACTTCATCCCTTTCTTCCTTTAGTTTTCTCAATTCCCGCTTCTTTTCCTGCTTTCGCTGTTCTATCTCTTCGATCTCGTTCTTTAAAGATTCGATCCGCATGTTACGAGGAGTCTCTTCTTTTCGGATCCATCTGCGGAGCAGTTCGCTCTTAGATCCGGCATCTTTCTCTTCGACGATGTTATCTAGCTTTTCTTTCTCTTCTTCCGAGAGACGAAAGTTGATTCTCTTATCTTTTTTATCCTGCAAAAAAACCACCTCTAAACGGGTTGATATCTACTAAAATAGGCTTGTATGTACACGTGTATGTATAACCGACCCAAAGGGTCTTATTTACAGAGTGTATGTACATTCTGTACATACATTCCTCTTTGACCCCCTTTTGGACCGATATATCGAGGGTAGAAGAGTTGTTAGAATGTCTAACTATTGTTGTTATGTGAGTGTGAGTGTGAGTGTGAGTACAAAGGGTTAATAGATAGACATTAGTAGAGATGAAACGGAGGTTAGCGAATATTCCGTCAGCGAATATCCCCAAAAATAAGAAAGATCTTATGTTTAATTGTGAAAAAAGTTTATAAATTACCAACACCTTCAACATATTGGATGAATTGTCAGACTCTTTCAGGGGCGTATCAACCTTCCGAGGGGTCTGCTTTTCATCTTTCATGATACACACTGTGTGCAGGGGCTGAGAACGGCTTGGAGGGCCATTTTGCATCTCAGCCCCTGTTTGTGATTTCTTTTAAATTATTTTATCGTCATACTGTTCCTCATACTTTTCAAGGAGGAATTTTATTACTTCTTCGAAGCTCTCCTTTTTACTATCTTTAAGATCGGCTAAAGCGTTTCGCGTTTTCTTCGTAAGCTCGATGGTCGTCTTTTCCATCTTATCATCTATAGATACTATAGTTGTTATATTTAATACTTTTCATTACTCCGTTATATCACCGACGATCCTCTAAACCGCTTGCGATAAGTACAATTCTTATAAGATATTTTAAATTTACCCGTGGAGAGCAGGGTGAAAGTAAAAATTCAACTATTTTACCTACTGTGAAATATATAGTACCTACAAAAAAGTGAGTTGATATAAATAGATGAACTATATAGAATATAGATTTCTTTAGATTTCTTAACAATAATAACCTATCAAGCATATTCTCTTATATTCTTCTTATAGTAACTATTAATTTG
>PWHU01000057.1 GCA_003555395.1 Thermoplasmata archaeon | reverse complement strand
CTCATGCGCCCCATCCTCACGAACCTTGGACCGACCGCCTTCCTCCTGATCAACTTCACCTTGTCTTTCCTGCTCATCGCCTTTCTCGCCCACGCCTCCATAAAATATTTCGGAATTTCGCAGAAATTCCAAATATCGATGGAATTGCACTGCAATTCCAGTAGAAAGCTCGAAGGAAGATATCAGTACCTACCCCTGATCGTCTACTGCGTGATAAGGGGGAGCGCTGTCGTCAATAACCTGCTGATCCTAGCGAACATCTTGTAATCTCTTCGCTTAACTCCCTTTAAAGGCTCTGACCTACTTAAAACTTATATTTCGTCAAATCATAGAATATTGAAATAAAATGGTTGCAACCGCTATTGGGATAGGTCTCTTAACATCTGGTCTCTACGATATCGGTAAGTTCTCTGGTAAAAAAATTTGGAACTTACTCAACCAGGACCAGTACGAAGATACCTTCGCCAAACTGGGAAATGAGTTTGGAGAAGCGCTCGAAGAACATGTGACCGACGCATTAGATGAAACAGACGTTAAAGCTGGATATGTGAAAATTCACTGGGATCGGATCGAGGAGGAATTAGAAGAAACCGATCTCTTCTTTAGTCAACCCGAAGAGGCCGTTGAGGAAATCACTAGTGCGGTCATGAACGCCATATCCTTCACTTCTGAGCCAGAGGAAGATATACGGAGACAAGTCAGCCTTGCTGTTTCAGAAGTGTACGAAGATTCAATCCAGGCCTTTCTCGACAAAATCGAGGGCTCGGAGTTAGATCGGGCACTAGAACGAGAACTGGGTATTATCATTTCTAAAAGCAAGGATGAGATTCTCGATAAAATAAAGGAGATCAAGCGGGCATTATGGGCTGAACGGAACGCCGATCTTCGGAATCATGGTTTTATACGGCTCGATGACCTTTATTGGAAGCGACAAAGCCAGAAAGAATCGGATCCTGTACAGGCCTGGCGGACTGGATTCAAGCTCATTCATATCGATGAGGGCTACGCTATAGAACGAGAGCGTCCATCGAATGACGATACTCCTCGACGATCGGCCGTTGATAAAATTTTCGAACATCTGCGACAGGGGCAAGATACGGTTGTTCTTGGCAAACCCGGTTCTGGGAAAAGTACATTGTTAAAACAGGTCGCCTGTAGATGGTCTGACGAATATCCCGGCGCTGTTTTCTATCATAAAAGCGAGACCCAAAGCACATTTGATGCCGTTGGAACTTTGAAAAGAGCCATTTGGGCAGTAGATGGTGAAGTATTGGTGGTAGTTGAAGACGCCACAGACAACCGTATAGCAAAGATTTATGAAGTCATTGAAGAAGTAGGACCTAACAAAGCTTCATTTTTACTGGATAGTCGATACACTGACTGGAGGAATCCAGATTACGATATTGGTAAGAATTTAGTTAAAAACTTAAGAGGTGAGTTTGAAACTGTTGATGTACCATCCTTCGATAAAGAAGAGTGTACTCGGATGATAGACCACTTTAAGTCGATTACTGGTAAAGATATCACCCTTCATCGGTCTTCGGAATCTCTTTGGGAAGATGTCCAGAGTGCGAAAGTGGGTAAACCCCTATACCTGGCAGATCAATTGACAAGTGATGCTATTGGCAAAATACCAGAAAGAGGGTCTGAGTTCAGAAATAGCGTTGAACGAATTTTCGAGGAACTGTATCCTAAATCTGAAGAGTTATTACCTGCTAAAGTCGGGTTACTAGCAAACATATTGAATGCAGCTAGGTTACCTATTGATTCTGTGTATTTTCATGCTCTAATTGAAAAAAACGAAGAGTCCTTTAGGCTTAGTGATATATTGGAGAATTTAACAGGTGATATGCTTATAGAAGAGGAAGATGAGAGACCTTCTTACCGGATGTTCCATGAAGCGTGGTCAATGGCTTATTTAAAATTGGCAAGTGAGAAAGATAAAGCTCATCTATTATTTCAACAGACCCTCGAAGCCCTGTTTGAATTATTCGAGTCAAAAGAACGAAGGAAGGAAGTCAAACAGTATTGTGGAGATATGAACACTGTGTTGTTGGAACGGATTGATGACTCGCCAGAAGAAGCTGCTGACACAATAGTTAGGAGAGTTTCTTATATCTGGAGTTCTTTACCGGTTCTCTCATCACTTTACTCACGGATGGATATTAAAATTCCTGAAAGTCTCCCTAACCCGACTTCTACTGAGGCTAAATTATCATGGATTAATAAAGTGGGAGAGATGTACTACAAATCAGGAGAATACGATAACGCTAAGGAAATGTTCAACCTTGGTTTGAAGATCTCTCAGGATAGCAAAAACCAGCAAGTTAAGGCAAACACTCTTATAAATCTCGGAAACGTCGCTCAAGCACAAGGAAGGTACGAGGAGGCTCAAAAGAAATTCAATCAGAGTTTGAATATCTTTCGGAATATTGACTACCGGAAAGGCGAAGCAACCTCTCTAAACAACCTCGGTAATGTTGCTCGAGCACAAGGAAGGTACGAGGAGGCTCGAAAGAAATTCAATCAGAGCGTAGAGATTTTTCGGGCTTTTGACCATCGTCAAGGTGAAGCTAATGTCCTTAATTGTTTAGGTAATGTTGCCCGATTACAAGGTAACTATGAAGATGCTCGAAAAAGTTTTAACAAGAGCCTAGAAATCTTCCGGGATATTGGCGACAAGCAGGGCAGAGGTAATTCCCTAAACGACCTCGCTAATCTTGCTTTGGCCCTGGGTGACTATGAAAACGCTAGGAAGAAGTTCAAACAGAGTTTAGAGATTTTTCAAGATATTGGTGACCAGCAGGGTAGGGCTAAAGCTCTCATGAATATGGGAAATATCGCCCAATTAAGGGACAACTTCAACCAAGCTCGAGAATATTACCACCAGGCTCTGAGCATTTTTCGTGATATTGGCTATCCACGCGGTAAAGCTAAAGCACTAATTAATCTCGGATCCCTCGCCCAATTAAATGACAATCACCAGGACGGTCGAAAATATTATAATAAGAGTTTAGAGATTTCTCGAGCTTTAGGTCATCGTAAAGGGGAAGCTAACGCCCTCATGGGTTTAGGTAATATCGCTTATTCCCAGGGAGATTATCATGAGGCTCAACAGAAGTTCAACCAAAGCTTAGAAATCTTTCGAACTATCGGCGATAGTCAGGGCGAAGCCAAATCTCTTCACAATCTTGGGAAACTTGCCCGTGAACAGGGGGAGTACGAGAATGCTAAATCGTTTTTTCGAGAGGCAAAAGGCATTTTTAGGAAACTCGGGGCAGTAAGAAATCTTTTACAGGTAATAGATCATCTGTTAGCAACAGCAGAAATTCAGAACGACAAAAAGACAGCTAAATCTATGTGTGAGAAAGGTTTAGATATCATTGCAAAAAGCGAATCTAATGGATTAGAACCATGGAAATGCAAATTCAAGAATCGTCTTGCTCAGATTAAAGAGACAAATGGAAGTATCAATAGGTCTTCGGAGGATTAAAATAGGCTAATATCAGGTTTTGTTAAGGATCTTTATTTTTGATATAATATGCCGGGTTGATTAAGACTTTTGAGATTATTAGGCAGGGTATATTCAACTCTAGTCTAGTAAAAACCTACCTTTATGCAAAGCATACCTTTTTCAACTTATATCTCTTTTCTCCTTAATTGAAATCCTTTCAAATAATCATATATACCCCCTAGATTTCAATACAAATAGATAATCAAGATACTCCTCGGAGATGAACCAAATGGACGAAGCGGACGAGATGGCCGAACTGTACAGGGAAGGCCTGTCTCAAAGAGAGATAGCGGAAAAACTCGACGTAAGTCAGAGCCTGGTATCTTACAGGCTGAGGAAAAAAGGGATCAAACTCAAAGGACGAAAAAAAGAGATCCCGGACAAACAGGTAGAGAAGTGGATAGAACAGTACAAGAAAGGACTCACCCAAACCGAGATAGCCGATGAATTCGACGTTTCCCAAGCGTCTGTCTCCAACAAACTGAGAGAAAAGGGCATCATAGGTCAAAAAATGCCTGAAGATATGGAGGAAAAAGTCGAGGAGTGGGTCGATCTCCTGGAAGAGGGCCTGACTCAAAAAGAGATAGCAAAGAAGTACGGCGTGACTCCCACCACGGTATCAAGAAGGTTGAGGGAAAAAGGTATCACCCACGGCAAGAACCCCAGAAAGGTACCGAAAGAGAAGATAGACGAGTGGATCGAACTCTACGAAGACGGCACGACTCAAGAGGAGATTGCGAAAAAATACGACGTGAGCAACAGTACCGTATCCAGGAATTTGAGGAAGCGCGGAGTCGACACCAGAGGTCAGGGAAGCAAGCTCCCGGATAGTTTGGTCGACGAGTGGTTGGAGCTTTACGAGGAAGGACTGACCCAAACCGAAATAGCGGAAAAGTACGACGTGGATCATTCAACGGTCTCCAATAAGCTGAGGGAAAGGATCGCCACCAACCAGAAAAAGCTGGAAGATCCCGAAAAAACAGTCAAGGAGTGGATCGAACTGTATGAAAAGGGGCTAACGCAGGAAGAGATAGCGGAGAGGTACGAAGTATCTTCCGTCACGGTGTCTACAAGGTTGAAAGAAAAAGGCGTCAAGACCCCTAACAAAGGTCCTAAAGGAATTCCAAAAGAAACAATAGACGAGTGGGTCGAACTGTACGAAGACGGCCTCACGCAGTATGAAATAGCCGAGAGATACGATGTGTCGCAGTGCACGGTCTCCCACCGACTGAAGGAGAGGGGAGTCAAGACCAGCGGGAAATCAAAGATCCCGAGAAAAACGGTGGACGAGTGGGTCGAGCTGTATGAAGACGGGATGACCCAAAAGGAGATAGCGGAAAAGTACGACGTGAGCCCTAGCACGGTAT
>PWHU01000112.1 GCA_003555395.1 Thermoplasmata archaeon | reverse complement strand
AGATCATAGCTAGAGATCTTGAAAATATCATAGAGAAAAAGAAAGCTAGAGAGGAGATCGAGGACCTTAGTAAGTTCAGAAAGTCGATAATAGAGGACGCTAACATATGGTTGAATGTTATAGATGATGATAATAATGTACTGGTTTGGAACAGAGCAGCAGAAGAGATCAGCGGATACTGTAAAGAAGAAGTACTACATAACGATGATATATGGAAAAAGCTCTATCCGGATCAAGGATATAGAGGAAAAGTCTTCAAAAAAGTATCCACTATATTAAAGGATAAAGAGTTAAAGGGATACGAAACCCTGATCAGATGCAAAGATGGATCCAAAAAGGTGATCAATTGGAATCAACACCCCTTAAAAGATGAGGACGGTGATATAATAGGTTCTGTTGCTACAGGTATAGACCGAACTGAAGAGAAAGAGATGAAGAAAAGAGAAAAATTTTTACATTCTATCTTGAGGCACGACGTCGGTAACAAGATGCAGATAATAGATGGGTACCTTGACTTGATGAGCGAATATGAACTTCCAGATGAAGCTTTAGATTTTCTCAAGAAAGCTGACAACGCTTTGCAGGAAAGTAAAAACATAATGAATAAGATAGAAAAACTTAGAAAGATCGAAAAAAGAGATGAGATCGAAAGTACAAAGTTGTCATCGGTCATGGACAATATCATCTCAGAGCATCATGGAGAACTAGAAAATAATGATATTGACATAGACGTTAATGTTCCCGACGTTTATGTCAAAGGAGGTCCGCTTCTAAAAGAACTGTTCTCTAACATCATCGAAAATTCTATCGAACATTCTAGATGTCATAAGATAATTATAGATACGAAAGTTGAAGAAGATACGATCACAGTTAGTGTTGAAGATGATGGCAAAGGAATCCTAGATGAGATCAAAGATAAATTGTTCGATAAGGGCTTCAAACGGAACAGCAGCGGGTCCGGATTGGCGGATTCGGAGTGGCCCACATTTCGTGGAAATCTGGAGAACACCGGTTTGAGCTCGGTTAACACATCTTATACATATCCCAGCGTGGATTGGAGCTTGGAGGTCGGCCATGTCACCTATTCTTCCCCGGCCCTAGACGAAGACGGCAATATATACATAAGTTCGGCGGATACTAACCTGTATTCTGTTTCTCCGGATGGAGAAGAACGTTGGACTCACAGTATCGGTACCTCTTCTTATTCCCCTGCTACGATAGATCGGGATGGGACCGCTTATTTCGGTCATAACGGTTTCGATTTCTTTGCGGTCAGGTCCGACGGATCACGCAAGTGGAGAAGGGATGTGAACGGTCATATAAGGGGATCGCCTGCTCTCGTAGATAACGGTACGATATACATAGGTTCCTGCGGATTCGTCGGCAGGGGAACTATTTACGCCATCGACTCTTCAACTGGATCCAATATATGGACCCATTCCGTCGGGACATCCATGCCCACATCCCCGGCAGTAGATGAGGACGGCGGCATCTATGTAGGTGTCTCTGATGGTAATCTAACCCACCTAAATCCTGGAGGCTCTGAAGTTTGGACCTTTCAGGCCGGGGATTCTACAGCCGCGGTTCCTGCCCCGTCTCCCGTGATAGGCGAGGACGGAACGATATATATCGGTTCTACTGCCAACAAACTGTACGCAGTGAACCCGGATGGTACGGAGAGATGGCATTTCGAGACCAACGACTCGGTGGTTTCGTCACCGGCTTTAGGCCCGGACGGGACCATCTATTTTGGATCCGATGACGGTAGGATCTACGCCTTGGATAGTGAAGGAAACGAGAAGTGGAACTTCACAACCGAAGGAGAGGTACGATCGAGCCCATCCCTGGGCAGTGAAGGGACCATCTACGTCGGTTCCAATGATGATCACCTCTATGCACTTAATCCCGACGGAACTCTAAAATGGAGATTTGATACTGGAAGTGATGTGACATCTTCTCCGGCGATAGATGAAGACGGAAATATCTACGTCGTGTCTGATGGTGGGATGCTGTACAAGTTGGGAGGAGAACCGTACTTCGATATAGAGACCACGTCAATACAGGATGGAGAACTGATCCCTAGGGACGGTGAAGCATCTATCGATTTTTCTGTGGTGAACAGAGGTGATGAAGAGGCCATCAAACCTATCTATTTTTTCCTGAACGATACGGAGATGGATTCGACCGATTTCAGACTGGAAGCCGGTGAAAAAGGAGAAGCCAGCTTCTCTTGGGATACTGAAGCTCACCAGATAGGAGAATATGATATCACCTTGGAGAGTGAATACTGTACCGATAGGACACGGGTGAGATTACTTCATCCGGATCCTCACTACAACGTCACGATCGACACTCCGAAGGAAGGAGAAGAGTTCTACCAGGGGGAGGAAGTGCTAGTCAATTTTACTGTGGATAATAAAGGCGTAGAAGGAGACGAACAGGTCATCGAGTTAAGGATAGACGGTACCCTAAATGAAAAGTGGAACCTATCTCTAGAGGGAGGAGGCTCTTATCTCGGTAATTTTACCTGGGATACCTCCGGTATAGAGCCTGGGAATCACTCCGTCATGGTACAAAGTGAAGACGGCTTGAGTGCAGTTACCGTTACCGTCTTCGCTCCCTTCTTCGAGGTCGGTCTCGAGTCACCGGCCGGTGGTGAAGAATTCGTTGAAGGAGATGAAGTGTTCATTGACTTCAATCTCACCAATACTGGGAATATAGAAGGATCCCAGGACATAGAGATCCTTATCGATGGGGGTTTGGAGAGTGAGATCCCGGACCTCCCGCTCAACGTGGAAGAAACATACTGGGGCAATCTAAGTTGGAACACTACATCTCAGGACCCCGGCAGATACCTGGTAGAAGTCCGTAGCGAAGACTCTATGGAGAAAGTAGAGATCTGGGTACTGAACTCCTCCCAATATTTTGAAGTCAACGTCACTTCACCCCGGGATGGTGAAGAATTCGTAAAAAACACAGAATTGAGCATCGATTTCAATCTGGCGAATCTGGGTATCTCGGAAGGGACCCAGGATATCGAGTTACTCGTCGACGGTGCGGTGAAGGATACGATGGAAGATATAAGTATAGAGAGTACCGCCACCCACTCTGATACATTCTCTTGGTCGGTGGAAGGGAACGGGAAGGTCATGTTCGAGGTAAGGACTTTGGATGACGTGGACGGTTCGGAGGTAACGATCCTGGAACCGTCTCATTTTGAGGTAGATATCACCGCACCGTCAGACCGGGCGTATTTCGTCGAAGGCGAAGAGGTCGTCCTTGAATACGAGGTGAAAAATACGGGTGATGTAACCGGTACCCAGAATATATCATTCAGAGTGGACGGGGAAAAAGAAAACGAGATAGGAGAACTACAGTTGGGGCCCGGCGAGATCGAGAAGGGATATTTCAACTGGACGGCTGATGATCCCGCTCAGGATAATAACCTCTCCGTCCACAGTGAAGATACCTTCGACGAGGTCACCATAGAGGTATTAAGAGAAGCGAAATTTGAGATCGAGATAGTCGGGCCTACGGACGGAGATGAGTACGTCGTGGGAGACGAGATCGAGATAGAATATACTGTCACCAACACAGGAGAAGTGGAGGATACGAAAGAGATAGAGATCTGGGTAGGAGAAGAACTGATAGGTACCGAAAATGTAACCCTCGTACCCGGAGAGGGATCGACCTTTAGTATCTTCTGGGAGGCCGAGGAAGGATACGAGGGAGAGCATGATATAGAGATCAAAAGCGAAGATGACACCGACCTTGAAGGAAACGCTTTCAACGTTGTAGAGGAACCTAAAGAAAACGGTGATGATGATGGAGATAGAGACGAAGAGGAAGACGAAGACGAGGAGGGAACACTCAGATCGTCTTTTTTCCTCTACATACTGGTCGCGGTAGTCGTCGTGGTCGTTCTAGTCTTGGTGATCGTATCGATCTCGGTTAAGAAAGAAGAAGATGATGATCAGGATGAATTCTCGAACGGAGAAGGCGGTTATCAACCTCCACATTCACAGCCACCTCCACCTACACCTCCATCTCCCCATTCACCTCCACCATCTTCTACATCCAGGCAGCCACCACAGACCCAGGATGAGATGGTCCCGAATGAAAGACCCGATGAACCAGTACCTGAAAATGACCGCGATCCTCCACCGCCTGCCGATTAACTACACGTCTCACTATTCTTTCCTGAGCCTAGTAGATCATATGCTCGGATGGAGCTTCCTCGTCATGAGAGGATTTTTAAATCCTCGTAATTTAGGCGGTGGAGCATGTCAATTTATCCCCTCTAATTTCGCTTCGGTGAACGAAGTGGTCCTCTTCTCCTTTGCCATTTGGTTCGATCTCTATGAGAGTATTATCATCTAACCAATCTTTTTCATTTGTATCTTCTTTGTAAATTATCTTCATCGGTTTTTTTAGATCTTTTTTGTATTTTATCCTTTTTTTCAACCTGGAGTTTATACTTAAATATGGACTTACTAAAACACATCTCTCTTTAGAGCCCAAGTTTGACACCTGAATCACCTAGAGTCCTCTTTTTCATTTGTTTTTTTTAGTTTTTTCATTTTTTCAGGTCTTTTCAAGCGATTGATTTGACAGATGATCTCACGTGTTGCCAGACAATCATCTAAAAGGAATTATTAAGGAAAATTTACGGATAGAATTTGACAGTTACCGTGAAATTTTGTTCTACATGATTATGATCTTCAGAAAAATAGTAAAATTAGGCTATAATCAAGGAGAAAACCCTAAAAATCAATGGATATTTAGGTAGTACTCCCCCGAAAAGTTGTTGTTTTTACCACCTGTCAAATAGATTTTCTTGACTTTTTCTAACGCAAAATGCAAATAACTGTCAAAGTTAGGT
>PWHU01000186.1 GCA_003555395.1 Thermoplasmata archaeon | reverse complement strand
GTTGTCAAGGGGACCGCGACTGATCTACCTTTCAAAAACGAAGCTTTCAGGTCCGTGATGATGATCAACACGATCTGTTTTTTGGACGATCCATTTAAATCAATTCGAGAAGCAAAAAGAGTCATCGGCTCTGACGGAAAGATCCTTTTGGGGGTACTGGACAAGGAGAGTTTTCTAGGAAAGATTTACGAATCTAAAAAGGAAAACAGTATGTTCTATTCTAAGGCCCGACTGCATTCTGTGGAGAAGATATCGGGATGGTTAGATGAAGTAGGTTTCAGTGAACGTGAAACATATCAGACCATATTCAAAACTCCTAAAGATATCAAAGAAGTAGAGAAGATCGAAAGGGGTCATGGAAAGGGTGGTTTTGCCGTTATCTCGGCTGAAAAATCAGCGTGATTTTTACATTCTCAGGATCAGTCCCATTTCAAGACCTTATCGACGATCTTGTGCCATCTTTCTTCGTCTAAACTTTTCCCTCTTCTATCCTTTTGAAAATCTCATCTGCGACTGACCAAGTTGGCCTTCATCTTTTTCCATTTCGATCTATCATATATAAAAAGAAAAAGGGTTTTGATTTTACAGACCCAGTCCTTCTCTTTTCTTCTCTATGTGTTCTTCTATACCGTTCACCACTTCTTCCGGATCATCCCCGACTGCTAATTTCCCGCCAGTCAGATCTTCAACGTCTTCCGTCAGCAGTTTCACCACGTTCTCGCTTCCCGTGACCGGTGGAGTCGGCGAAACGTGCGTATACAACCCGTAGCCTATGGCCGCGACTGCCGCGATCGTAGCTTTTTGCTCCATGTATTCAGGAGCTGTGACCGCAACCGGTAATTGTGTGGGATCGACGTCTAAAGCGTCCGCTACCGTAGAAACAAGATTTATCAATCTTCCAGTGTCGGTACAGGTACCGAAACTCAATACAGGCGGTATCTCGAGCGCTTCGCAGACCGCAGTGAGTCCTTCTCCTGCTTTATCGACCGCGTCTAAACTCGTCAATCCTCCGACCTGGAGGCCCGCATTACCACATCCTGCACTCAGCACCAGTATGTCTCTGCTTATCAGTTCTTCCGCGACTTTTATGGTCGTCTCGTCCTGAGGACCGTTATCAAGAGTAGTACAGCTCACCAAAGCCACTATACCTTTTATATTGCCGTTCTGTATGTGTTCGAGTAAAGGATCTAAAGATCCCCCTAATGCGTCTACAACGGCTTCAGGTGAAAATCCCGTGACGATCTCCTGTTTATCTTCAGGCACATGAGTCTCCTCTCCGTCTCTTTCTTTAAAATTCTCTATCGCTCTATCGATTATCTCTAACGCTTGCTCTTCAGCTTTCTCGGGCTTATAATTTATGTCATGATCTACACCAGGTATATTCACCAGTTTGGTGACCGGTATTATCTTGGAGTTGTATTTTTCGGCGTATTCACCTGCAGTAGGAACGGTACAGTTCATGTCCGCAACGAAGGCATCGACGACTCCAGTAGCCAATACGTACTCCTCGTTCAGCCAGTTGCCGGTCATCCCTACGAACACGTCGTCGGTCTTAAAGCGCTGCATCAATTCCTGACCTGTCTCTATCGACCCTACGATATGGATGCCCTCAGCTCCGGCTTCCTTAGCTTTCTCCTGGATTTCTTCTCTTCTCGCAACTTGGATCAATGCCGCACCTACGAAGGGTTCGTGACCATTGGGGAGGATGTTCACGTAATCTGGATCTAATATTCCCATGTCCACTTCCGCTTCATGCGGTTCAGCGGTACCGAAGAGTATATCTTGAACCTCTTCAAGGAGCGTTAAAGATCCATAAGAAGTAGCCAATCCCATCCTCAAAGTCTTGAACGCCATGCTCTGGTAATCGCTGTCAACGTTTGTCATGACGCTGGTTTTGACGTCCATCAGTTCGTGCAGCGGTCCTCCGGGAGTTATATCCAGTTCATCCCAGACTTGCTGACGTGACGCGGGAGCGAATTTTTTTAGAACTTCTGACGTTTCTTCGCTGTCCCTGTTTATCTCTTCGATCATGAAATCCGCCAGATTTTTCGCCAATTCATACTTGTCTTTGGATGTATCCAAACCGATCTTTTCACTTATATCCCTTAATTTATCTTCGTCCTCTATATCGAATATCGTTTTTCCCTCTGCCGTAGCCTTTAGAGTTTTAGCTGTCGTATTAGCGTGATAGGTGTAAGCGGAAGTACCCATACTGTTCACTCTCAACAGATTCCTCATCACCATCCCGTCTTTGTCGATACCGCAGACGCCTCTTTCAGTAACTCCATCCACTATACGACATGGTCCTTGCGAACATATGTTACACCTTGTTCCCTTCTTGCAGAAGTCACATCTCACTTTTTCCATGGCATCGTACCTATCATGGACGTTGGTCATCTCGTCTTTTTTAACCTTTTCATACATCTTATCTACTGAGTCGTGAGCGCTGTGTTTTTCCATCTTTTTCTCACCGCTCAAGAGAATGCAAAGGTTGTTTAAATATATTTCGCTGTTATACGAACGTTCGTCTACATGGGAAAGGATTAAATTGTCCTACCTCTTAACGACTTACATGGCCTCATCTAAAAGTCCAAAAATTTTCTCCACCGATAAAGGTATAGTCATGCTCCAGAGTGAAACTAAAAATCGCATAATCGATATCTTAGAAGAAAAAGAGAGAACCGGAGCCGAGATCAGAGATGAGTTAAACAAGGCAAAATCCACGGTTTCGGTCCACCTCTCAGATCTTGTAGATCTGGGCATCATAGATGAAAAAGAGCATCCCACCGATGAAAGGAAAAAACTGTTCTTCTTGAAGTCAAAACTGCTTGGACAGTCGGAATCACCCTACGATGAACATTACAAAAGTATTCTTGAGGACCTTAAAGAGTCAAAGGATGAAAAATATGAGTTCTTGAAAAGTCTTTTTCACCTGATCAGGTATGGTCTGATATCATTCGGGCTGGACATACATCCCGCTCTGAAAGAGATCGGGAGGGACGCTGGCAGGAGCATAGGTAAGGACTTCTCCGCTAACGAGCGAGAAAAATTATTAGAAGAGATTAGTGATCTTTGGAGAAACATGGGTCTGGGAACCATAGAGGTTTCCGAAGATGTACACCTCAAGATAAAAGGGTGTTTCGACTGCCAGAGCATGCCTACAGTGGGTCACACTTTATGTTCTTTGGACGAGGGTTTGTTGGAAGGGTTGATAGAAGAGAGGCTCGATGAAAAAGTAGAAGTTCACGAAGAAGAATGTCATGGGACCGGGGCGGACCACTGCAGGTTCAAAATAGAGTGGAAAGAACGAAAGGATTAAATACCAATTCTTTGTAGTAGTGGCTAATATGGCTAAACAAAAAGGCGGCGGCGGGTTTCAATCCGCAGCGGGTCTGATGCGCTACTTCGACGAGGAGGAAGAGAAGAGTCCAAAGCTCGATCATAGAGCGGTAGTGATAGCGGCGTTCATCACCATAATAGTTATAGAAGTGGCTAAGTGGCAGTGGCCGATGCACTGATAACTGCTGTATAACCGTATCCACGTGGATCAGTAATCGATATGACTTTTTACAACCGTTTAGAAAGAAACTTTTTTAATGGGTTATTCAAAGCGATAGTAAAACTCCCAAAGATCGAAGTGCGTGATATAACTACACGGAGGGGGAGCCTCCCCCCCTTCTCACATCATTCTTTTTCTTATCTCCGCCCCCCCGTGTAGGGTTTTTAAGTTATCATGCAATGCGTATTTAAATAAGGTTTTTTCAAAATCCTCTACAAATCACCTAATTTTTAAGTATGAGTCTCTCATAATTCTGTTATAAAATCTTTGATCCAGTTTAAGAAAATAAATCTATTTATGAAGAGATTAAGGCCTAGGGATAGGTTAATTGGCCCCCCGGAAAATTGAACCCTCCCCAGGCCCATCATCGTGATATGGCTTATGAATATTTCATCTCTAGTAAGTCTATAATGAGATTTGTTTAATATGATGTTTTTTCAATATCGATTGTAAGTCAATTATATTTTAGGGGGGTTTTAGTTACAAAACAGGTGCAAAAAATCTCTCAAGTTAGATCTGATATATCGGGTGAAAATGTCAATAAAAGTCCTCTTATATCATCTTCGTTATCTTTGACTGGAGTCAATATCCAGCGAGCAGATTCTTGTCCAGAATCACTAGATCGAAGCGGATGATCACCTTTGATCGATATCATCTTTCCTTCTTTTACTATTTTCTTAAACATCTTTTTGTTTTTATCGCTAGGAAACAGTCTAAAATGATTTTCTCCGATAAGATCTTCTGGAGGCTTCGCAGTCATTTTGGCGTACGCTGAATTCACATAGAGTAGATTGAAGTCAGTGTCCAAATAGGCCATCACGATATCGGAATGAGCCGTCACAGCATCTAATATCCCTTCCTTTTCTGTCTTTTTGCTGATATCTTTCATCAAAAGAAAGAAATTCTCGTTTTCTTTATCCTCGAAATGGAAATGGTCTAAAGTTACCATCAATGTTTTTGTTTCTGAGGGCTTTGTCTCTATACGTATACTTTGCTTTACTGGTTCACCGGTGGTCGAGACACTTTCTAGACTTTGATCGATATCAGCCTCTATAAAATAGCTTAAATTTTTTCCGAGCAGATATTTAGTTTGATGACCGATCATCTTTTCAGCGATTTTATTTATAAAGACGATACGTTTGTTCTCATCTAAGATTATTATACCTTCATGGGTTTGCTGTACGACCCTTTCGAAAAGCTTAGGGGACCTAAAAACCAGCTCTAGTTTTTTCTTCATGCCCTTCAACATATCATAATTTTCTTTTAATGAAGGACTCAAAGAATACAATTTACAAGAACCGTTCTCGGAGGATCTAACCAGCTCGTACTCAAGCAGCGTCTCGATATTATGTTTTACCGTAGTATGGTCTAGGTCCAATTCTTTGGCCAATTGATTGATACTGTAGGGGTCCTGTTTTAGATGTTCTAAGATCTCGATCCGTTCTTGTCCTTCTTGCTGTCCTAAAATAAGATACGACAATTTTTGTTTTATATTATCCAATTTAAACACCTCTAACAACATATACGTACAACATTAAAAGTTGCAGAACAGAAATATGATAAGGGGGTTTTTCAAAATCTTTGTGAAATCACATACAAATGTCACCAAAATCTAGGAAAATATAGGTTACAATTAGCAAGATTGAGTGAGAAAAAGATTGGACCTTACTTTAAGCTAGCAAGATAAAAGATAACTACGATTTTTCTTAAAGGCCTTCCGATATTCAAAGAATAAGTATATATATCCCTCTAACGAAGACATAATTGAACCGCAGAACAGTTAGAGAATAACTACAAAAGATACACGATATTTGGATAAAATATACATAAGCCCCCCTATCCGTGATCAAATATCGTTAAATGATATTTACGGATCAGATTTATATATTAGATCCGTAATTAGAAAGATACTTCGTTTTTTTCGAACATCGGATAGGTATTTGAGGATAAAGTTTATATATCTTTTTTTCCAAGGCACAAATCAGGTGCAAAATATGCATAAAAGCGGCACAAAAGACATACAATATACTGGTGTTTTAACAATACTTTTGGCACTGGTGATATGTTTTGGGCTCGTGAACGGAATGACTTCGGTAGGGGTACCGACAGCCTCCTCTGAAACGGAGGCTGTGGACAAAAGCACTGCTGAGATTATAGATGAAGAACATACTATCCTAGAAGATTCATATGTCGATGTGACTGACCATGGCGCCGTAGGAGACGGAGTAACGGATGACTATCACTCTATAATGGACGCAATAGATCATGCTGTTGATAACAACGAGGAAGGCGTTTATTTCCCAAGCGGGGTCTTTGCCATAGGGAACAAGATACGCATGAATTCTGAACAGAACGGATTGACTTTCCTTTCCGACGAAGACGCGGTGATAAAGGCGATAGACTCTGACGCCACGAGGATATTCGAGATCAAAGGCGACACCGCAGGCGACGTCGAGGATATCACCATAAAAGGATTAGAACTCGATGGTAATAAAGACGATCTAAATATCGATAGATGGGGTAATTGGGGCATACATGTTTGGAGTGATGACAGTACGGTGAGAAACTTACACATCGAAGACATACATGCACATGACTTCACTGGAAACGGTCTCTATATCGATTCGTCAGATACGGTGGTCAAAAACATACTATCGAACTATAATTGGGGACACGGATTTGCCACAGGTACGAGAGCTAACAACGTACTTTTCGAAAACATAACTTCACACGACAATTTTTCACCAGATAACCCCATCGTTGGCAGCGGATTCGACATCCATGGAGGACATGATATAGTCATAGATGATTTCGAGATCAGGAATAACGGTTACGGTATGAAGACCTCTTTGGGTCAACCTACAGCCACGGTGAGAAACGGTGTTATAAATGATAATAACGGTTGTGGTTACAGAACTACCGGTGAACCCGCGACTTACATGTACTTCGAAAATGTAGAAGTCAGTGGTAACGGAGCTAGTGGTATGGAGTTTAGATACGATGGCGGCGAGATCATCATGAACGATGTATCGATCTTAAATAATGGTCAAGACCCCGACCTTAACGAAAACGGTGCTCTGTTCATATACGGAGAATATGAAAGATTTGATCTAGAAGACCTAACAGTAGAAGATCATCCTGGTATTGGGATCAACAGTTATACCAGCGGTCTGACCATAGAACGATTGGATATATCCGGGTGTGACGGAGCTTCTATATATCCAAGACCGGCTCCCGCCGTTATAGAACCGACCGACCTACAGGATTCTTATTACACCGTGGACCAGCCATTATACCTCGATCCCTTCGAAGTACACGATGACGGTATAGTGATAGACGAAGAGAAATTCAGAGCACTTCCTGAGAATGGAGACGTCGAAGTCAATCTGGACGATTGGTCTTTAGACGAGAGGATATTCACCGCTCACGCTTCCGATACCGTTCTGTTCGAATTAGAAGGTCTCGAACCTTATACCTCTTACAGTATATATCAAGGCGGTAGCCTGAAGGAGTACGTTTCTACCGACTCGGATGGATCCCTTGGATTCGAAAACGACGATTGGTCTTCACAGGAGTTCAGGATAGAAGAAGGCGGTGTTAACGTGGTCACACAAGAACCCAGAGATATAACAAATAATTCCGCGATATTCCAGGGCGAAGTCACCGACATGGATGGTCAATCCGAACTAGAAGTCTTCTTCAGATACCGAGAAGAGGAGGAACAGGAATGGATCGAAACGGGATACCAGACGATGACCAGTCCTGCTGAATACGATGAATCTGTCACGGGTCTAGCTCCTGGGACGGGATACGAATACAAAGCCGTTGCACAGTGGGATGACGGCGAGATGACCGGTGAAGTGATTTCATTCTCTACCGGTTTTGAAACCGATCCCTATGATTGGCAGGGATTTTTAGACCCTGATGACAATGATGTTATCTACAGATCAGAGTTCCCAATGGATCTTACGACCATAGTTGATTCAGTGCCGGAGTCCGATGACGACGATGGTGGAACCACACTCGATTACTGGGGAGAATTTTACATCGACGGGCAGCACGACGGTGAAAAGGCACTTAACACTGAGCCGGACCATACGGAGTACGTTTTTGAAAGCTTAGATGAAGGAACTTATGTTCTCACAGTGGAATGGCATTACGACCTAGGATTGATCGAAACCGACGAGATCACGGTCACCCTTCAAGAAGGCGAATCGAGCTTCGAGTTATCTGACCTGCAGGTTGATCCAGAGGAGATGTATGTGGGTACAGAGATGCTCGTAGAAGTGGACGTTGAAAATGTTGGCACCGAGACTGGAGATCATACCGCTGAATTCTACAAGGATAGTGAACTGATAGGCACGGATACGGTCAACGTCGATCCCGGTCAAAGTAAAACGGCACAGATAGTTCACGCGGTGGTGGATGCTGGTAGTTATGAGGTATCCGTTGAAGCTCTTACTCAAGACATAACAGTGTACTCGTACCCCAATGTAGAAAGTGGATCAGCGACTAATGTCACGGAGAATTCTGCCGAACTTCACGGTGAAGTCACTGATATAGGCATGGAAGACGCGGTAACGGCATATTTCATGTACAGAAAAACAGGAAGCAGTGCCTGGACAGAAACTACTCAACAGACCATCATAGGAGAAGAAAAGTTCTACAGTACTATAGATGACTTGAGTAGTAAAACGGAGTACGAGTTCATATCTATGATCGAATGGGACGGCGGTGACGACGAAGGTGAAACGCTGACTTTTACGACGGAAGAAGAGTTCCCTGAGATCGAAACTATAAAAGCGACGAACATCACGGAGAATTCTGCTGTATTGGTCGGCGAGTTGACCAGTATAGGAGATAGTAACGAGGTCACCGTTTTCTTTAGACTGCGCGAAGAAGGCCAGGAAGCTTGGGTCGAAAGTGACGAACCCCAGTCTATGACGGATGAAGGTATCTTTGACGAGTCGTGGTCCAATCTTGCCCCCTCTACCGTATACGAGTTCGAAGCGGTGCTTGAGTATAACGACGACGTGGTCACAGGAGATACCGCAGCGTTCAGTACCGGACTGCGAGTACGAACGGGCACGGCTAGTGATATCACGATAGATTCGGCGGTCCTGCACGGCGAACTTCTAGGCTTAGGCGAAAACGACCAGGTCGATGTTTACTTTGAATACAAGAAGGAAGATGAGATCGAATGGTCGAAAACCGGACCCGAGACCATGGAAGATACAGGTGGATTTGCAAAAGAGATAATTGAACTGGAGATCGATACCCCGTACGAATTCAGAGCGTTGGTCGAAGGAGATGAGAAGGACGTCGGTGAGATCGTATCTTTCACTACTAAGAGTATAAGACCAGTCATCACCGATCTGTCTCCCGCGGAAGGAGAGGTGGTGAAAGGAGAAGAACTGGTGATCTCTGCCAAGATGGAGCATCCCTTGGACTACGATCTAGAGATGGCTAAGGTCGATCTGATAGATGAATGGCCGCCTCTCGATGCAGATATAGACGGTGATGTAGCTTCTGTCAAGATACCTTTCTCCCTCAGCAGTGGTGAACATACGTACGAATTCTACATGGAAGACGAAGAAGGAAATCACAACTCGACCACGGTGACTTTCTACGTAGATAATACCCTGCCCTATCTCACTATCGAGATCAAAAACGACGTGACAGATGATGATTTCGAGATCATAGGAGATACCGAGCCGGGTATACGGGTTTTCTTAAACGGAGATTTGATAGACGTTAGTGAAGATGGATACTTCGAATATCGGGCTACACTATCTGAAGGCGAGAACCTATTCGAACTGATCGCAGCGGACGAGGCGGGCAACAGAGTAGAAAGGGTGTTCACCGGTCTTTATCTTCCCCAACTTTCAGACTTGGAAGAAGATATAGAAGACCTAAAGGACACAATAGCTCACGTTAAAGATGTCATAGATGAGATCAATGATATTACTAAAGATCTAGAGATGGACATAGAAGAAGTGAAAGAAAATCTAAGTGCAGAACTCGATGATTTAGAATACGCCTTAGATGAAAATATCACCCTTTTAGAAGAATGCCTAGATGAAAGACGAGCAGACCAATTAGAGATCGTTCACGAAAACATAACTGAGATAGAAGAAGAATTGACCGAATTAGAAGAGATCGTCGTAGAGGTCCACCAAGAAGTGGGAGAGGAAGAGAGATCTGACTACAATCTTCTGTACACAGGACTGGTTTTGGTCCTCATCGCAGTAGGGATAGTCCTATCCTCTGTTCTCGTCCTACACTCTAAATCGGAAGATGGAGAACTATCGAAAGACTGGTCTGAAGAAGAGCAAGGCGACGGATACGGCGATGAACTAGAAAACGTATCTGAGGAGGAAGCAGACACATTATAGATCAAAACACCAAAACACCTTTCCACTTTTCCTACTTTTTTAATAACGATCAAAAAAATCCGGGAGAGCGTACAGAATAGGTACATGGGAATGCTCTCGACAAACCGGAAGGGTCATCGAGGATGGGGCGTATGAAGAAAACAGATAGATCATCCTTATATTGAGATCATCAACAATAATCGATATTTATTAAGATCTTTTTTATTTCATCCTTATCTAGCAATTTTGTTTCATCTGAACGATAGCTGAATTCTGGACTATCTCCCTCTTCATTTTTAAAAGAGTTCTTAGAAAAAACAACGAACATATCTTCGATTTCTTTAGCGTGATGATCTTCCTCTTCAGTCATGAGTTCTTCGTGCATTTTCTCGCCGGCACGCTTTCCGATCTTTTTGATCTCTATCTCGTTGGGTGAGTAACCATATTTGGGGCTGAGCTCTTCGATAATGACTTCGATGAGATCTTTGATTTTCAAGGCCGGCATCTTCAAAATGAAGATCTCTCCGCCTCTCGCTTTTTCAGTGGCCTCTATAACCAATCTAGAAGCTTCCTCGATACTCATCACAAACCTCGTCATCTCGGGATCTGTAAGGGTAACGGGTCCACCATTTTTGATCTGTTTTTTGATAGTCGGTAAAAGCGATCCTCTAGAGTTCAAAACATTTCCGAAACGAACTACGGAGAACACCGTTCTCCTTTCTCCCTTGTATAGATTTGCGGAAGTCGTTAATCTCTCAGCTAGTAACTTTGTCGCTCCCATAACGTTGATGGGATTAACCACTTTGTCAGTGCTGATGGTGATAAATTTATCGACTTCTTCATCTAATGAAACATCTATCAAATTCTGTGTTCCATCGACATTAGTTTTGACACCTTCAAAAGGATTGTACTCACAGAGCGGAACGTGTTTCAATGCTGCAGCGTGAAATACTATATCTACGTCCTCTATAGCTTTTTTTAACCTATCTTTGTCTCTGACATCGCCGATGAATGTTCTTATCTTCCTAGAATTTATTTCTTCTTCAAATTCGAACAATTTTGATTCGTTGATATCTAGGATCCTTATGACCTCCGGATCCGTATCTAATAGATGTTTCACTATCTCACTGCCTATGGACCCAACTCCCCCTGTAACTAATATGGTCTTATTTTCATAAAAATTTTTGTTTATATCCATCTAAATCCGCTCCCTTTTAAAAAACTCTTTTATTTTATTTACAATATGGTCTAATTCTTCTTTCGATAGATGAGGATAAAGAGGAAGACTGACGACCTGTTTAGATAATTCTTTTGTCATATCTAGTTCGATATCATACTCTAAATACTCTTTAAAAACGGTATATTCATGAACTGGATCGAAATAGATCCTTGTAGTGATCCCTTGGTCCTTCAAAAATTTCATCAGGTCGTCACGAGTATCTTCTCCATCCAATACACGTATAGTATACATCTGGTAAACTGCATGATATCTGTCATCCGGCGGAGTCGGAACAACGATACCGTCGATGTTTTTCAAATTCCTGTTGAAATATTCAGCACTCTTTCTTCTTAGTTCAGTGGTTTTATCCACTTTATTTACCTGGGATAAACCTAAAGCTGCTATTATTGTTGACATCCTATAATTATGTCCCACCCCCTTATAATCCAAGTTCTCGGGGTTGGTAAAATAATCACCGTTGACTACTCTTCCGTAGGATCTGATCAATCTTAGTTCATCATATAGCGCTTTATCGTCCGTCACCACGCAACCGCCCTCGCCAGTTGTAAATACTTTATTATGACAAAAGCTGAAGATGGCCGAATGTCCAAAAGTTCCCACCGACCTGCCGTCTAATTTGGCTCCAAAGGACTCCGCCGCATCTTCTATCAAGATAAGGTCGTGTTCGTCGGCTATCTTTTTCAGTTCATCTATCCTGCACGGCATCCCACCGTAGTGGATCGGCATAATCGCCTTGGTCTTCGAGGTGATCTTTTTGATAACGTCTCCAGGATCGAGTCCGAAGGTTTCTTTTTCGATATCTGCAAATATGGGGGTGGCATCCACGTACATGGGTGCATAGGGAGTCGCGATAAATGTGAAAGACGGCACTATGACTTCGTCTCCTGGTCCAAACCCATAGGCCTTCATCAAAGAATGTAAAGCGGTTCCTCCTGAATTGAAAACCAAACAATATTCCACGTCTAGATATCCCGCTATCTTTTCTTCAAATTCCTCTATAGTATCGCCGGATGACCAGTGCATTCCAGAACAGATCACTTCTTTTACAGCCCGGACATCTTCTTCATCCCAATATATTTTAAACAATGGTATATCCATGATCAATCCTCCTTTTTAATATCTATCTGAACGCGGTATTTCTTTCCGTCTTTTTGAAAATATGCGGCTTCAGATCTTTTATCGGTTGTCAAAGCCCTCAATTTTGTAAGCAGCTTTTCCGCCTCGACTTTTTCATCTAGATCTATCCGTTGGATCTTTTTTATATCGCTCTTTGTGTGCTTGGTACTTTTTTGTGGATCCTGCGGTTTTCTCTCGTATTCAAAATCGACTAGATCGTTCCACGAATCTTCAAATACCTTTTTTTCCAGCTTCAAAACCTTCTGATAAAGGGTATGAGCCGTATCTTCAGGTTTCTTTTCTAACCTCTCTCTATTGATCATATCACCGCTGTCCAGATCTTCTTCCATGAAGTGTAAAGTCGCTCCATAAGGAGTACCGTCATATATGGCCCATGTGGGAGTATGCCAACCTCTGTTGTACGGTAGATAGGCGGGATGTAGGTTGATGACTCCGTGACTGGGCAAATTCAATACTGATCGTGGATAGATATAGGGAAAATGGATGGATATTATGTAGTCTAGATCCAATCCTCTCAATCCATCGATATTGGTATCTTTTTTGAATTCGTTTCCCCTTAATATCTTTGAATCCTCTAGATGATCGCATAGATCTATCAATTCCTGGTCGTGGGAAGCTTTTTTCTTCGAAGATACCATCAGAGCTTTAGGCTCAACACCTTTTTTCAAAATAAATTCGAGTATATCTACAGCTATCTTTCTGTCTCCAGCATATGCTAGTCGTATATCCATTTTCTTCACCCTTAAATCAGACGAAAGTCAATTTTTTTTGTAGTAGGTCATCGTTGACTTCAACTTCAGATAAAATCTTGGTCACCCTTTCTGCGGTCTTTCCGTCCCCGTATGGATTATCCATATCCTCTATGGCGCTCTTAAACTTTTCGTCGAAGAGACACTTTTCTATCGCTTTTTGGATCTCCCTTCGATCATGACCGACATCGATCACGTTAGCCGCTCTCTCTCTCCCTCTCTGCCTTGTGCCGATATTCACTACGGGTAGAGCTAAGGACGGCGCTTCTATAATACCGCTGCTTGAATTCCCAACCAAGACATCACTGACATTCAATAAACTGATGTAATCTTTTCTCGGGATATTTTTGTAAGTTGAGAGAAGATCAAGGTCCTCATATTTTTTGATGACTTCGATCATCTTCCTGCCGCCGGCATCGGAATTAGGATAAACTAGTATTGTCCGATATCCCAATCTTTTTACGACTTCCAGCGTGTCGGTGATCTGTTCCTCGGCTCTTTCTACCTCCATGGTCACAGGGTGTTGTACTACCATGATCAAAGGTTCGGACAAGTCCACATCATATTTTTTTTCAAGCACGTCTTCGGACATCAGATCTTTATCGAATAAAGAGTCCAGACCCGGTGCACCTACCACATGTATATATTTGGGGTCTTCTCCCATCTTCCTTATCCTTTCTGCGCTTTTTTCATTTGCCGGAAGATGCACGTTAGAGAGTTTTGTGATAGCGTGCCTCGCCATCTCGTCTACCGTAGAAGTGATCTCGCCGCCGTGTAGATGAACAATAGGTATAGATAGATAGCAGCCTACTACCGCTCCTCCTAACATCTCTCCTCGATCACCTACTAGTAAAATAAAATCAGGATCGATCTTTTCGAGCTTCGACGATAACTTCTTTATAAGATCACCGACGAAAACGGCCATGGATCGTTTATCGTCACGCTCGTATGTTGATGATATCTTGTGTGTCTTAAAACCATCCTTTTCTATCTCGTCTATCGTACGACCGAATTCCTCCAAAAGGTGCATGCCGGTGACGATCAATTCGAGTTCTAGATCGGGATGAGAATCGATCTCGGTCAGAACGTTCTTTATCAGGCCGTAATCCGCTCTTGTACCGGTTATGTATATTATCTTTCTACTCACTTTATCATATCCCATCGGATCACTTCATCTTCTTCTATGTCACGTGCTGCTTTTTTTCCTATCAATTTTCTCAGATGCTTCGGTTTTATCCCATAGCTAGGTCTTTTTATAATAAGCATATCTTCTTCAAGTTTCGATCCACTTGCTATGTTCTCAGCGGCAACTATGCTCTTTCTTGCTATCTTTTTTATTTCCTGCTCCTTTTTCGTAGGTCTTTTGATACCGTCTCCCATCCCTTTTTCCAATCCTCTGATCTTTTGGACCATCTTCTTTAACTCTTCAGGTTCCAAAGAAGCTTTATGATCCGGTCCTTTCATCCCTTTGTCCAAAGTGAAGTGCTTTTCTATCACGGTAGCTCCTAGACTTACTGCGGCTATAGGCGCGATTAAGCCCAAGGTATGATCGGAATAGCCAGTCAAGGTCTTGAACGAGTCCCCCAAGGTCAACATGGCGTTCAAGTTTATATCTTCGATGGAAGTGGGATAATCGGTTGTACAGTGTAATAGTATCAGATCTTCGTTACCCGATCCTTTTATAGTTTCCACAGCATCTTCGACCTCTCCGAGTGTTCCCATACCTGTAGAAAGTATGATAGGTTTTCCTTTCTCAGCTATCTTCTCTAGGAAAGGTAGATTTGTAAGATCTCCTGAGCCGATCTTGTATACAGGAACGAGAGGTTCTAAAAAGTCTGCGGCTTCAGGGGTGTGGGGAGTTGACAAGAATAGGATCTCATTTTTGTCACAATATGCTTTCAATTCCTTGAAATCATCATAACTCAATTCTATCTCTTTGATCATCTCATATTGGCTTTTTTCTTCACCCAAGTTATTCTTTTGATAATCTGCCATCTCGCCGGTTTTAGTTACCAGGTCTCCGGCTTTAAAGGTTTGAAATTTGATCGCGTCTACACCTGCTTCTTTGGCCTCATGGATCAACTCTTTAGCTAGTTCTATCTTTCCGTTGTGATTCACACCCGCTTCAGCTATCAAGAAAACAGGTTGATCTTCTCCTATCTTTCTTTCACCTAGATCTATCACATCATTCACCAAGTGGTCCACCCTCCATCAACCATAAGTACTTCTCCTGTTATGTATGAGGCGGCATCGGAACACAAGAAAAGTACGGGCCCGGCGATCTCTTCAGGTCGTGCCATCCTACCCAGCGGAGTATTTTCATCGTATCTTTTAACGAATCTTTCATCCTGCCCATCATAAACGCCTCCTGGACATATCACATTAGCTCTTATGTTATGAGATGCGTAATAAGTGGCAAGGTATCTTGTAAAGTTGATGATACCTCCCTTTATCGCGGCATAGGGAGCGGGCATCGTCATCTCTGTTCCTTCATAGATATCGAATTTTGGACCTACAACACCATAAGTGGAACCGAAATTTATTATCACTCCGCCATCTTTTTCTTTCATATATTCCGCTATCTTTTGACAGCAGAGAAAATAACCGTTCATGTGCATATCTACGTTTTTCTTGAGCGACTCGTAATTTACTTCTTCGAATCTTTTACCCCAATCGCTTGTTCGAGGATACGCACAGTTCACCCATATATCTACACCATCATACTTTTTTTCAGCCGAATCTATCGTTTCCTGTATGGATTCTTCATCAGTTATATCCAATTTTTTAAAGGAAACGTTTAAACCGTCTTCAGATAGACTTCTCTCCAATTTCTTACCATTTTTCTTGTCCAAGTCCGCTATTATGACGTTCGCTTTCGCTTGAGCTAGAGCCTTCACGATTTCTTTTCCGATCAAACCGGCTCCTCCTGTTATCACAGCGGTTTTGTTTCCCAGCAAGAATTTATCAGGCCAAATATCAGACATCTTTTCTCCTCCGTATCATATCTTGATCTCATCTAGATTTACTGTTCTTTTTTCCTTTTTAGAAAGTTCAGCCGCTATCAATATCCTGATGAGTTTGATGGTCAGGGAAGGATCACTTTCTTCCCTTCTGATCATATTTACAAATCTATACAGGGTCCTTCTGAACATCGTAAAATTATCTCTAACTTCCGCATGGAATCTGTTTTTTTCACTCCAAAAATCGAATTGGAAAGTGAGAGGAGACTTCCCCAGAGCTTCGATGTCGATAAAAGTGTTGTCAGGTGTTATCAATCTTAAATTTTCAGTCTTACCTTTTTTGTATTCCACAGTTTCGATATCAAAGTCTTTAACACCGAAAATACCGTACAATATGTGGATCCCGTATTTATCCATGTTATTGATCACAGTGCCTTTCACGGATTTGATCTCACCAAAGGAGTCTATCTTTCCTCTTAGTTCGTCCAATTCTGTGGCGTATCTTACACCGGCTTTTGACATCAATCTGCCCTTTTCTAAGTATTTTTTAAAGTATCTCAACTCTTCTAAATCTAAACACAGTGGCTTGTCTATGAAAACAAAAAGACCCTTTTCTAGAAATTCTCTCGACAATTCAAGGTGGTTTTCATGATCGTCTCTAGCGATCATGACTCCATCGACTTCACCTATCATCTCTTTCTTTTCATCAACTACGTTATTTATTTTGGCACATCTAGCTAGTCGTTTAGATTCCTCTTTATCCTGTGACCAAACGTGGGTCACTTTGACGTCTGGAAAACCGAATTCGGAGATATCTTTCTTCTTCAGATAGTCGTGTATGACCTTCCAATCCGTCCGTTTGAACTCTTCTGCATCATAACCGTTGATTATGGATGAAAACGAATAAGGATGGCCGTTACCTTCGCTGAATCCTATCATGCCAAGTTTGATTTTCTTCATAATACCTTCCTCATGTTTTTACTCGGTTTTCCTTCTAACCAGTTAACGCCTTCAAGGTCTGCAAAAATAGGAACTTCGTGTCCCAGCCAAAAGAACTTTCCCGTGGGACCATCCTCGTCTAGATTGAGAAGATACTTTGCGGTAGGAAGGCATATAGAGGGATCTTTTTCTGCCTGTGGAGCCATCTCGGTTTTTACTGGTCCCGGGCTCATCAGATTTATCTTTATGTTATGATCGCTGTATTCTCTCGCGGCAGTTATAGTAAGAGAATTCAACGCCGCCTTAGAAGCACTATAGGCCGCATATCCTTCCATATTGTTCATCGGTGCCCCAGATGTCATATTGATTATCCTCCCGAAGTTGTTCTCCTTCATCATCGGTAAAAGTTTCTTCATCGTTATGGAAGGAGATATCACATTCACATTGAAAGACTTCATCAGCTCGTCTTCATCAAGTTCCTCTACCTTTTCGTTAACATTTACTCCTGCGTTATTGATCAAATAAGGTATGTAGCCGTGTTCTTGGATCATCTCATCTATCACTTTTTTTGTCATCTGAAGATCGTTCAAGTCTATCTTGTATACTGATATATTCTCTATATCTTCAAATTCTTTTTCCATCTTTTCTATCCGTCTCGCCGCAGCTATCACGTGGAATTCGTCAGAAAGGTTCTCAGCGAACATCTTGCCCACGCCGCTGCTGCATCCAGTTATGAATATTTTTTCCATTTTATCTATCCTCCATCAAAAATTCGACTAACTTGAAATCCGTTTCCGTATCTATATCGACGGCTGTTTCTTTAGGGCTTATAACGGGGTATCTTCTTCCCAACAGTAGAGACGCGGAGTCCTCACTTTCGAACAAGATATCTCTTTTCACCGTGTAGACTTGGCCAGTCAATCTGTAAGCCGTGGGCTGTGCCTGCCTAGGCAGCCAAGGATCTGCACCTTCGAAGAAAGGCTCTAACTTATTATCAGTGATCTTCCACATCCTATGCGGGGATATTTCAGTCTCAGAAAAAGTAGCCGCACTGTCCGCCTTATCCTTTTTCAGGACATCTATACATCTCTTAGTTACCTCAACGCTGCGGATTGGAGAAGTGGGTTCTAAGACTACGATCATGTTCACGCTAGTTCCATTTTTCTCTAACTCTCGTACCGTGTATTTTATGGCTTTTATAACCAGTGAGTCGTCCGCCGCCAATTCTTCCGGCCTTTCTATCACTTCAGCGCCGGCTCCTTCCGAGACTTCACCTATCTCTTTATCATCGGTAGAAACTATAGTTCTATCTATCAAGTCGACCTCTAGAGAATGTTCGATAGAATATTCTATCAAAGGTTTGCCCTTCAACTCCTTTATGTTCTTCCTAGGAATACCTTTAGATCCTCCGCGGGCAGGTATAATCGATACGATTTGATCTTTCATATGCTCACCCTTCCTATAATATACGTATAGCTGATTAAATAATTTTTGTACTATATTCTATTTTTCTTCCACCAGATCTTTAGCTTTGAATTCAGTCAGATATTCATGCACAAAATCAAAGGGAAGATCGAATTCATCAGCGATCTCAAATACCGAATGATCTCCTTCAAGATACCGGAAGATGTAGTCTCTAAATATCTTTAGATTTTCAGTTACTACGTTGGTACCTTCCAAGGCGGGCTGTCCCGGGTCTATGTAAAGATCATATTTTGGATTGGCTAGACTCGGCATCCCTTTGAATTTTCTCAACGGTGTAAAATCCTTTTCAAGGATCTCGATCATATCCAATATATATTCGGCAGCTTCCTGAAGCCTTTCTTCGGAGATTATAGACGGATCGTCCAGATGAGTATGATACTCTGGATAAGGATATCTACTTATAGATATAGTAGGTATCTCGTAACCGGGACTCTCAAATATTATCTCGTCGTTACAGATGATCTTTCTGAAGTCGTCTATTTTAAACTCATCTCGACCGTCCTTTAACACATATTCCGCTATCTTGTCAAGTTTTGTATCATCCTCAAATGATTTTTGTAGAGCTAACCTGTTTTCGTTTCCCAACATCTCAAGGAAGATACCGTACTTCACCTTTTCAGGTAAAGACTCGTATTCTTCTAAATATGCCGCGGACCCCAACATCTCGGGGACTATCAGGAGTTTATAGGAATATTTTCTTTCTTCCTTTTTTCGCAGTCTGGTAAGAACCTCTAATCCCACAACGACCCCACAGAGATCATCGTTTGCCATGCCGGTGTGATCAAGGTGTGCTATCAACAATATCGTATCTTCCTTTTCTCCCTCAAGGTGATGTTCCGCCACCTTCAACTCTCCATCTTCAAATTCAGTATCGATCTTGACGAAATAATCGTCTTCATCGAGCCCATCATAAAATTCTTTAGAGACACAAAAACCCCACTCGGAGTCCCAAGGTCTATAATTCAATCTGAAGTGGAACGGTATCGCATCCGGGAGTTTCGGATGAAAATACAGGTGCTCTTTTAACTCTTCAAGGCTAACGCGGCCTTCAAATGGAGCACTGTAACTGATCAGATGCAGAGGATGATCGTCAAAATTCAAGATCTCTTCACCCTCTTTTTCCAGATAGGCTTCGTTTACTATCCACTTTTTTGGAACGACCCACGAGTCCCATATCTCTTTCCCGCTTGGATATCTGTGATATTTCAGCGGCAGCACATTCTCGTCCATATACTCGAGGCATTCGTCATAATCGTCGGTGATGAATGCCCTGTTCGTCAAATACAGTTCCTCCACCAATTCTTTCATCTTCATTTCATCACCCTTCTTTTTCTTCAAAAAAATTTTTTCTCTAATAAAACACTTCATTGGTATCGATCCTGGGAAGCTCCATAGCCGACCTCTCGTTCAGTTCGGCAGTATCTGGCTCCGTAGTAAATCCCAACTTGAAACCCTTTTTAGTCAGCAGCTGACGGATCTCCTCGTTGTGTGCACCATAGGGATAGCAAAAAGTCCAGAGTTCTTTTGGG
>PWHU01000078.1 GCA_003555395.1 Thermoplasmata archaeon | reverse complement strand
GGTCGATAAGATGGTCAAATTGAGACCTGACAAGATCAACCTGGAACCGGGTTATTCAGCCCCGCCAACCATATTCAAAAATATGGGATTATACTTGAAAGATACTTTTAAGAATCGAAAAGGGGCTGAACTGATCGTTAAAGAGAAAGATCAGAATGAGTGGTACGTTGAAGAGATCTGACCGATAGCTCATCTCTTTATTTTCTCTATATCCCTGGGTATGGTGAATTCTTCTCCACGGACGTGACATACCGCTCCTACTTTTTCTATGTTCAATCTTCCGTTCTTGACTGCTTCCTCTTCCGCTGAGATATGGACGATTTTACCTACCAGCCAGCAGTGGTCGCCGATTTTAAAATCGTCCCAGTACTCACATTCTAGATTGACTGGAGCTTCTTTCACACTCGGAGATCTTACTTTTCTGGACCCCTGCTCCGAAAGACCGACCTCTTCGAATTCGCTTTTACTACGGTCCAAGTTTACTTCGCTCTTCACCCCTTTCTCCTTCCAACTTTTGGTCAAAGGAGCGATGACGAAATCACCGGTATCTCTTGCATTGAGTAAACTGTCTTTTTCTTTGCCGGCAGAGACTCCTAAAAGAGGCGGATCGAAAGATAGAGGGCTGACAAAACTGTACGGTCCTATGTTTGAATTTCCTTTTGGGCCTAGAGTAGAAATGCAGACTGTCGGTCTCGGCGATATCAATCCGAAGTAATCTTTCACATCGATATTCATATTATCACTTTACTTATCACAGCCGGGTTAAAAAAGTTAACTTTTCAGATCCACTTCCAAGGAAATAATTATATAGGAAAAATCGGTGTACAAGTTGTTTTCATATCCATAAGCCCCAAAGTGTAACTCAAAGCAAAGTTCCGATGAGTCGCAGATTAACTCCGTAATTTGCTCCTGACTCGGAATGAAGTTCCGATGAGTCGCAGATTAACTCCGTAATTTGCTCCTGACTCGGAATGAAGTTCCGATGAGTCGCAGATTAACTCCGTAATTTGCTCCTGACTCGGAACTTGGAACGCAGAATAGAGTTCCAATTAGTCGCAAAATGCTCACTACGTTCACATTTTGCTCCCGTAGTGTAGTCCGGCCAATCATCTTGGCCTCTCGAGCCAAAGACACGGGTTCAAATCCCGTCGGGAGCACTTTTATATTTTTTTAAAAATTCACCTCATTGGAAAAATTGTATTCTGTTATCCGCTAGACTTAGAAAACAAATATTAAAAACAGCAATAACAAATAAATATTAAAAACACCGATAACAGTTTGATGGCTATCCAAAGCTAGAGGACGGGGTTCGCTTGGAAAGTTGCAGCTGTCATCGTAGGGATCTCAGGTTTGTTACTAGAGGCCTTTACCGACGGTGTTTGTTTTTTTTCATGGGAGGAGCGGTACTTTACCTGATCGGCTTATTCATCGAAGATAAGATTTTTTGTCAAGGTCCTTAACTAAAATCTATGAAGGAAGTTATCGAACTTCAGAAGGCTAAAAGCGACTCAGAAACGGAACTTGAAGAAGAACTTTTTAAGGAAAATTGATGTAGATAAAACTGGCTACAAATCGAACATGAGGGCCTATCTAGAACTGTCGAGTCAGAGAATATTATCAAAGGCGATATCTTATCTCTTTGGGTAGCTTTTGCCATTCCCCTTCGTCATAATAGACTTGGAGCACGTTATATATGTCCGGTTTGTAGAGTATTTCTTTTTCTATCTCGCATCTTTCTTTCAATAGTTTTCCCACTCTAAGGACGTCTTCTTCGTCGAGATAATTTGGAGTATAAACACGTATAACATGTCCGTCTACATCTTTTTTCTCTTTTATCCAACGGGTAGTAACTTGACCTCCCCATATCTTGTAATCCGAGATCAGCCTTTTTATCTCCAACCATACTTCGTCGACTTCGTCAGGAGCGACGGCCACCTCCCATTTACCGCTCAAAAACCCGTCTTCAACCGCTCTTCTATCTATATCTTTAACCTTTGGATCCTCATCTGCAAGACAGGATCCATCTTTATCCATGGATTCTGGATCTAATACATCGTTATTCTCAATATAGTCCATCAATCTTTCCTGACTCTTCTTCAACCCCCACAGGATCCATTCTTTACCTTCCTCCTCTACTTGAGAGGGAAGAGGACCTTGCTGATCTTTCTCTTTCATATTTTTTATATATTAAGAAATGGTGTAATAAATCTTTCTTCGGTTCAACCTGAAAGGGTTGAAAATAGAAAAGGAAAACGGTTTTTACCCAGCTTGATCATTCTTCCATCTTTTGGATGAGTTCGTCGACTTCCATAGCTGGCAGGGTGACGGTATCGATCGATCCTCTCGAGGCTACTTCAGTCACTGTTTTGTAGATATCACCTTTAGAAGGAGCATCTACGATGGTGATGAAGTCGTATTGGCCTAAAACAGCATACTGTTCTACGATCTTAGCACCTTTTTTCTCCAGCTCCTGGTTCACTTCCTCGATCCTCTTCGGCTTTTTCATTATCGTTTTTCTTCCTTCGTCCGTCAGGTTAGACAATATTACATATTTTCCCATATATTTCCCCTCGTCACAGATAATAAGTATTTTCTATATAAAGATTGTTGAGTTAGTCACACGATCAATCTTCTTCCCACCAACTGTCAAATTCTTCCTGGGTTAAATCTTCGTAGTCTTCCTCGTAAACATCCTCCTCTTCTTCGGGACGACCTTCACTTTCTTTGAATGCACGTAAAGATGTGACTGAAGCCGCGATCCCTAAGATTATCATCACTAGAGCGAATAACATCAATGGCCAAAACCAGCGTGAAAACATCCCTCCACGTTCCTCTTTTTCCATCTCTATGACCCCTAGATCTTTATCTTCGCCAGATTCTAATTCTACTTCGATAACCTCTTCAAAATATCCTTCTTTATTCACCCTGATTGTTCGGGAACCCGGCCTGACCCCTATCTCAAAACGACCGTCTGAGTCAGTGGTATTCTGGTCACCTTGATCCGAGGTAACGACCGCTCCATCTATAGGCTCGCCATCGGCGTAGATCACTCTCCCCCTGATCCAGGCTGCCAAAGTGGTGGTAAAACTCCAATATAGGTATTCCTCTTCCAACTGATTTCTGGCTATGTCCTTTCCTGTGACGTTTACGTGATAGGTCTCTCCAAAACTAAGGTTTTCGTCCGGTATGAAGTGATAGACGGATCCTCCACCGATCACTTCACCAGATATGTCGTCCACGGATATATCGACGCTCTCCTCTAACATATCTTCTGAAAATCTGACGGTTATGGTTGAATTGATAGGTACTTCCTCTCCAGTTGGAGAAAATTCTACAACGGTGGGCGGAGTTCCGTCGGGAACCACTTCGAAAGAGGGACTGACAACGCTACCGTTCAAAGTGCTGTAGGCTTGGAACCTATAGTGATAGCTTTCGTCGTTACTGAGATTTCTATCCATCATCCCTCTGATAGAAGCATCCTTCCTTTCGTAATAGGAAACGTTATCCTCAGATATTCCTCTGTATATCCTAACGTGGTCAAAAGCTCGGTAGATGGAGTATATCGGTCCGGACCAATTCAGTTTAGCGGCTCTATCTCTCGGTTCTACTACGATGTTCTCCGGCGGTCCGATAGTGGATGAGAGGGGATGATCGTCTTGGGGATCGTTCTGGTCTCCCTCTATCACATAAGGCCTTGAGATGAAACCGTCTCCCTCCTCGTCGACCCCGTCCCAGGGCTCCCAATAATTCCCAAACCCTTCGGACGAGTTCCATCGGTTGGATGAAGAGCCATCTTTAGCCTGGGATCGATAAGAGTCCGAATAGAGATGGACCCGCTTTCTGTTCCATCTGAACGCATTCAAGAAAATATCGTTATCGATCGAATCGGAGTCCAAAGTGATGCCATATCCCTCGGACCACTCTATCAAGTTATCTGTGATCGTGATGTTATTCGAAGACTGGACATTTACACCGTGCCGTTGGTTTTCTGATATATAGGAACTTTTTATGACGATGTCGTTACTCCCTCTTATTTGTATGCCGTCGTTCCTCTGCTTCTCTGTTGTCACGTCTCTGACGGAAACGTTCTCGGAATAAAGTATGGTAATACCCACACTTCCGCTGTTGATGACCGAACCACGGACTTCGATCTCAGAGGACTTCGCGATTATCAACTGCCCTATATCTCTTTTCTTTATGACCTCTCTATTCTCGTGGTTAACGTAGTATATCGGTCTTTCGTCCACCGTGTTGCTGGTGTGGATCTCTTGAGCACCGACATTTTTTTCGTCGGTTTGAATAATAATACCGCATCCTTCAAAGCCGTTCTCGTAGAAGCGGTTGTCCACACTACTACCTCTTAAATCTACAGCATGAGTCTGGAGTGCGTAAAAAACGTTTGACAAAAATAGATTTTCGTACGAATCTTCGATATATAGGCCCGTTCCCACCTCTTTTATCTCGTTATCCACCATGGTAAGGTTAGAAACTCGAAAAAGTACTATTCCCGCATCAGAGGAATTATGGATCACGCTGTCTTCCACCCTAAGGTGCAGGTCGATATTGGAAAGGTACAGGGCCGCACTTTCTCCCCTGCCGTCCAAATATTTATCATATAATATGTAAGGATAATCTTCGGTACCATCCCCGCTCAAGTCCCGTTCTTCGGCGAAATCTTGGAGTTCCGAGTTGTTCCTCAACTCGATAGATTCGCCGCCGCCGTGATCTAGACCGGTTTCTATCCTTTTAGAGTATTGATACTCACCAGGGGCGCCTGAGTTGAATTCGAGAGCACCGAATGCGAGTAGCACGATTATTATGGCTATGTAAAATCTTCTATCCATCTTACTTCGTTATATAATACTATAATGCTTCTTTATTAAGTTTACTAATCTTCTGGCCATCCATAGCTTTACAGCTGCAGGAAGTAAAAGAGATGATGGAAAGTACAATACATACTAAGAGGC
>PWHU01000050.1 GCA_003555395.1 Thermoplasmata archaeon | reverse complement strand
TCTCAGCTTTCTGTAACTCCCTTCCCAGAAAGGCGGCGTGATCCAATCTGGAGATCAAATCCTCTCTGATCAAAGTATCGCAGATGGCTTTGGCCGATCTTCCCGTTACTACTTTATTCAGCTCTCCCGTTTCTACCTCTAATTTACCCTCTTTTTGAACGTTCAAATAGTGCTCCACCACTATCTCTTCTTTAACGTTTATCACGAAGAAACCACTTTTATCGAATTTTATGCCTCTGCTCTCTTCGGCCTCTATCTTTTCAACTTTCTTCTCGCTCATCCAAAAACCTCTCCTTTGCTTTCACCATGTTTTTCAATTTCATTTTAGCGGTCCTAACATCAAGATTCCTCAGACCGCAGTCCGGATCGACTAAAGTTTCTGAACCAAAAAGATCGTACGCCTTTTCTATCCTTTCCTCTATAACCGAAACTTTTTCAACTTCAGGTTCGGTGGAAACTACACCTACGCCTAGGCGCTGTGGAAAATCTATATCTCTGAATTCTTCATAGAGTATAGGACTGCTGGTGAATTCATGATCTAAAATATCAACGTCAAATTCGACCAGCTCGCTTATTATGTCCGATATGTCTCCACAGACGTGCATCGCTATGGGCACTTCATCGACATTCACCACTTTTTCGACCGCTTCTCTCCCATGATCAGGAAAATCGATAGAAAAAAGAGGTTCGTCTATCTGGACAACATCACAAATTTTGGCAAGATCAACCACTTCGTGATGTAATGATTCGGCTGTGTCCATGACGGCCTCTTTTTCGTCATCGTAATAAACGTTGTTAGAACTTTTTACAAGAGTATACGGGCCGGTAACTATGCCTTTCAACCCCGTCCCCTCCGGTATGATCTTTTTCACCAGTTCTTGATCGCTCAATGTGATCTTTCCGTTATAACTCACTTCAGAGATCAATTCAACTTTCCCTTTTATCCTGTAACCCGATAATCCTTCAGCAAAAAGTTCCACCATACCCGCTCTAGTTTGACCGTCCGAGATCAATTCGATACCGCATTCCAACTGATCTTCAACGGCTCTCTTCAAGCTCTCTTCGAACGGGTCGATTTTCTCGTAATAAGATCTGATCAGATCGTTCTTCTCTGGCTGCGAAGGATAACTGCCGACCACTGTAGTTATCAATTCATCGTCTAGATCCATCATCACAAGGGAAAGGATACATCAGTTAAAAAAATAGCGCCTGCAAAAAGCTTGGTGGATTTTGGACGATTTTAAGGCAATTTATAGTGGGGATGTTCTTCAGATATCTCAGTTCCGAAATAATCTTGGGCTCCTTCGGCCATCAACTTGTCCGTCAACGCCATCGTAAGTATCGAGTTGAAAGCGTTGTCTATGGGCCCGTAGTAGATAAAATCCGCTCCAAGTAGGACTGGAAGATTGTCTATAGCCGTATCTAGTATCTCAAAGATCTTTTCCCTTTCTTCGTAGCTATGCAACCAGCTCCAAGATTCTATAGTATTGTGCAGAGCACATCCGACGGGAAAACCGAATTCATTCTTGAAGACGGGAACTGCCCTCACGGCTTCACAAGCTTTTTCTCCAAAAGGCGTTGCGGCGGTATCTAAAAGTATATTTTCGATGCCTATCTTCTCGCTCAAGCTCAACAAACCGTCTTCTAGGAGCTGACCTCCTTCCTTTATTATCTCTTTCCTGCCGTGAGTGCTGTTGTCGTGAGGATTGTAGGCCAAAAGGATGGCTCCACTAGGAGTTTTTTCTTTAAGCAGTTCGAATTCTTCCTCCTCCATGCCGAGATTTATACTGTTATAGATCACCCGATCGAGGGAGTCCTGTTCATCCAAATATTCCAATACCCTCATCCTCACCTCGGATTCTGGCACATCGACAGAAAAAAATCCGTCTATATTATCTAAGGCGAAATCTATCTTCCATTCGACCTCTTCTTTATCATAGACGAATATGTCAACAATAGAAGGAACAGATGTCTTCTCAGAGAGTTCTTCTTGTTCTTTTACTAAACTCTTAGCTTCATCTAGTGAAGAACGCGGCTCTTCGAACTGATCTTCGTAAAAGATGGTCCCTATCATGAGAGTTGGAAACTCTCCGGGTTGACCGCCGACTTTGATGCCATCTAGATCGTGTACAGTCTGTTCCGTAGCATAGGTAAACATCATTCCACCTCTGACTCGAAAGAGGTTATCTGTCCCCAAGGTGATATCCTTAAAGAGGAGTGTAATGCGAAGTCTGCATGGAATTTAGACCGCTCTTTCTTTTCTATCTTTATAGCGGTGTAAGGCTCACCAAAACTGCCAGGATCTTTCTCTCTCGCCTCGTTAATCGCTTCTTCGACCCTCTCTTTGGAGTTGATATCGATGAGGTCGATAACTTCTACCTGTTCACGAAAGCGATCTACCGCCTCTTCCGAAATATTCTCTATATAGGGTACCGCCCCGGGTGAACCGATGATCTTACCCTTTTCGTCTATACCGTTTTTCACCAATTCTACCAACGACCTACCGGACTTATGACCCCTGATCTCGTTTCCACAGATGATCAAAAACCTGATATTAGGATTCGAGATAACATTAGCGATCACCTTCTCGATGCCCAAATTTTCCGTCCTCATGGGCCCCCATATAGCCACTTTGTCAGCATCGAAGTCAAGTTTACGTCCCAGTGTGACCACTGCTATAGGAGAGGAGGGATCGCCAGTCCTGTAGTCCCCGGGCCAAGGATAAATCTCGCTCATATGCCTCTTAGCCTCCTGATCACCTTTCTAGAAATGCCGTCGTGCTTTATCGGTATCACGTGAGCCCCCACCTTGGTTCTCAGTCCTCTATCCTTTATGCCATCGATTATTTTCTGATAAAATTCCACGGTAAATTCAACGGATTCTTCGGCCGTATCTTCTGCCGTTGATAATCTTTTTCTGACCGATCTAGGTACCGTTACCTGTGGCACAGCGTCCAAAAGGTTTCTGATCTGTTCTTTCGAGGAGAAAGGCGTCGTGCCTACCAATATTGGTACGTTCCTTTCACTCCTCTTCTCGAATTCTTCTATAAAATTTAGCATCTCCTTCGCTTTATAGCATATCTGCGTCTGGAAAAAATCCGACCCAGCTTCGATCTTCTGAGCGGCATATTTTGCTTCCCCACTTCTGTGTGAGATAGCAACACCGCCGACCTGAAAATCTGTTTTTTCCTCGATCTCTTCGATTTCCTTCAAATATCGATTCCGTTGGCGATAAGGTGCCGCGGACAGTTCCGGCATCAGCTCCCCTTCGTTGAGGTATTGTTTTATCCCCGTGATCAGTTCCAACGAATTGATATGGTCGACTTTTTCTTCCGCAGGATAATCGCCCACTCCGTAGTCTCCGGTCATGGCCAATATGGTGCTAACGCCTAAACTTTGTGCGCCTAATAACCAGCGCTGCAGTCCGCTGAGCGTAGAGTCTCTACAGGTGAGATGCGCTATGGGTTCAACATCGACTTCTTCCAAAAGACGTCCAGCATAGGGTGCCGGGTCTATTCTCACTATACCCACCGGGTTGTTGCAGACGTTCAATCCTACCACGTCTTCCAAAAATTCATAATTCTTGATCTTCTCTATGTACTCCTCGACGTTACCTCCTCTTGGGGAAGCGACCTCGAACGTGATAGGAAACTTTTCCTCCCTGACTTTGGATACGAAATCACTCATATTTTGGTATGATTTTTATTTTTATTTAATAGTTGCGGGTCGATGAAAGGATTGAATTTGTACTATGAGCAGAAGAATGTCAAGTGAAAATATAAGAAGAAAAGAGAGTCGTAGAGATTTCTATGATCATTCCTTTTCTTCTAACTCTTTTTCTCGAGCTTTTACCTTTTCTATCTTTTCTTTCAACTCTTCCCTCTTGGCTTTTAAGTTGCTCTTTATCTTATTCACTTTTTGGGATTCTTCTTCGAGTTCTTTCTCTTTTTCCTCCAATCGAGCTTTTTTCTCCTGTAAATTCTCCTCCTGCTCTTCCAATTTTTCATTCCTATCTTGGAAGTTCTTTTCCTTATCTTCCAATTCTTCCTTTCTAGACTCTATTTCATCTTTCTCTTTTTGAAGTCTCTCCTCTTTCTCTTTCAACTCTTCTTCTCTTTCTTCTACATTTTCTTCTCGAGACTCAACATCCATCAAATTCTCCTTCAACTCTTTTTCTCTTTCCTCTACTTTTTCTTCCCGTTCTTTTACTTTTTCAGACCTATTTTCAAGTTCGATCTCCAAATCTTTTATCTCTTCTTCTCTCCTTTCCAATCTTCTTTTTCGCTGCTCGATATCCTCTTTTTCTTTCTCTACTTCTGTCTCTTTACCTTTCAATTCTTGTTCTCGAGAGCGTACGTCTTCCCATTTGTCTTGTATAGTTACGTTCTTTTTCTCTATATTATCTTCTAGGGCCCGTAATTTTCTCTCCTTTTCATCTAATATTCTTTCTCTCTGACTAAATTCGGTTCTAGCGGCCTCTATATCCGCCCACTCCTCTTCGACTTCTTTTTTATCCTCTTCTAAAGCTCTCTCCACCTCGACCAAGTCATTCTTCCTCTCTTCGATCTCTGCTTTCTCTTCTTCAAGCTCCTCTCTCTCCTTCAATATCTGTTCTCTTTTTTCGTTCAAGCGTTCCGCTTTCTCTTTTAGCTTCTTTTTATTACTTTTAAGGTCATCCCATTTTTCCTCCATCATGGCCCTCTTCTCTTTTATCTCTTCTTCAGAGTCTTCTACCCATCTTTCCCTTTCTCCTATCTCTCTCTCTCTCTGACTAAGTTCGGTTCTCACGGCTTCTATATCCGCCCACTCCTCTTCGACTTCTTTTTTATCTTCTTCTAAAGCTCTCTCCCTCTCGACCAAGTCATTCTTCCTCTCTTCGATCTCTGCTTTCTCTTCTTCAATCTTCTTTTTCTCCCTCAATATCTGTTCTCTTTTTTCTTTTAAACGCGACGCTTTCTCTTTCAGCTTCTTTTTCTTACTTTTAAGGATCTCCCATTTTTCCTCCATCATGGCCTTCTTTTCTTCTATCTCATCTTGAGAGGCT
>PWHU01000132.1 GCA_003555395.1 Thermoplasmata archaeon | reverse complement strand
CCCTTCCGAAGAGAGAGAGTGATGGAAAAAGTACCTGTAGCGTTACTGCCAAAAAAAGACCCATGCCTATAAGGATAGGATACAAAAATCCTTCCAAACCCAAACCTAGGTCCGGAGAAGGTCCCAATTGTACGTAAAAAAAGATCAAACCCGCAGCGATCATGATGGTCACACCTATACCTGCGGGACTCTCTCTCCTACGCCATCTGATCAATATCTCTTTTTCAGCTATCTTCTTTATGGAGGTATCTAAAAAATCGGGTAATAGTTCACTAGGTGCGTGAAAACGAAGGTTATTCTCCGAAGAAGTAGATGCACTAGTACCGTTTTTCCATCCCTCCCAGAATAGGCCGTCGGAGGTGAACAGAAACAACAAAGAGAGTGAACACATGAACAGTAAATAGTAGATAATGTGGATATCCGATATCCGAGACTGAAGAACGAACCAGACCAGGATCATATGCTGACCGTACAGTATTGATAGAAAGATCTTTTTCATTGTACCCTTTACCTGGGTCATCACACCGAGGTTGAACCCGATCATAGGCGCTAGTATGACGAGCACATATAGTCGATAGTAGAAATATTGGTCTACTGGCGGGTTGAATCCGAAAGTATGGATCAAGAGAGCGACGATTGAAACCGAGACCGCTACCAATATGAGATTGTACCAGAAAACCTTAAGGAACCGCGACAACAGTATCTTTCCTATGGAGATCGGAGCGGAAAAATAATGCTTCAATTGTTCGTTCCTTAAGGTGTTCTCGACGGTCTCCACGGATGCTTTACTCATGATAACGAAGAAGACGGCGAAGAGTATGTCGCTTTCTGAGAGCGTGAATAAAGGATCTTCTATACCCTTTACCAACTCTACAAGCATGAGTACCGTCCAGAAGCCTACGATCAACAGGACGATGAACCATCCTGTCATCAGTGGTCTTTCTTTAACTTTCTGTTTGAAACTCCTGGAAGATTGCTTTATCTCGGTCGAGAAGATTTCAAGGGTTCCTTCGTTCACGGTCGATCACTTCCACAAAAGCTTTCTCTAGAGTTTCAGTTCCGGTTTCTTCTTTAAGACTCTCCGGACTCCCTCTCGTTAGCAGCCTACCTTTATCTATTATGCCTACTGTATCGGCTACGTCTTCTGCAACGGAAGTTATGTGCGTGGTCATCAACACCGCTTTACCGTCCTTCGAAAAATCACTTATCTTCTTTTTCATGTGTTGGCTGAATCTAGGGTCTAAACCCACTGTTGGTTCGTCTAGAACAAGATTCGGAGGATCGTGGAGGATGGCGTTTATGAACAATATCTTCTGTTTCATCCCCTTCGAATAAGCTCCCGTCTCGGAATCTAGCCGTCGCTCCAATTCGAGCTCTTCTGACCAGCGGTCGATCTCACGTTCAAGCCTACTTTTTTTCACGCCTTTCAAAGTTCCCATTATATCTAAAAATTCCCTTCCTGTCAGTCTTTCGTAAAGATGAGGCTGTTCTGGTAGGTAACCGAAAAGTGTCTTCGACTTCACATCTTCTCTGATATTTTTACCGTTTATCAGGGCCGTACCGCTCGTAGGTTCTAAAAGACCTATCAGTATCTTGATTATGGTGGTCTTTCCGGCGCCATTAGAACCCAAGAGGCAGAAAATCTCTCCGCTCTCAACGGAAAGGTCTACGCCGTTTACCGCCTCTATATCTCCATACCGCTTACATAGATTCTTGATCTCTATCATTTGAACGTGATGATCTTTACAGGTGAACAGAAGATCTGGTTCTTTTTAGAGAACTATCATGAAATTCAATTCCGTGAATGTCTTATGAAGCCGCTGCACGGAACTATATCTACACCTTCTTTTTCTATCTCGTCCAGGAAAAGGTTCATCCCTATGGAATCGCTTGCCATGTGGCCTGCGATGACGTAGTTGATGTGATTCTCTTCAGCTTTCTTTCTGTGTTCTTCGCTCATGTGCATGCCGATGATGGTTCCTACGCCGGCATCCGCCAGCTTTTCGTAGGATTCTTTGTTACCTCCTGTGCCTCCTGTCATCTCTACCACGACTTTTCCCGCACGATTTTCTTCGCTGCCTACCATCACGTAGGGACCGGCGTTGAATTTTCTCCCCTCGTGATATTCAGGAATATCGTTAAGGAACTGGATCACGTCCTCCACTTTTTCGAAATCGTTCCCTTCCAGCTTTTCGCTCAAGAATGAATCCACCAGGTTATCCGAAGTTGTATGAAGACACATCATCGGTATATCAAGTAGCTTTGCCGCGTCCAGACTCTGGTTGAAATTGGCGCCTTTCAACTTTCTTTCGATCTCCTTCATCCTTTTGTTCACCAATCCTTCGGCTATGTTTATCGGTACACCGTACTCTTCCAATATGTCTTTCTGAAGATCCATCACTTCGTAAAGTGAGGCTAGAGCGATACCTCTAGGGTGATGTCCAATTATGAGGTCTACTTCTTTACCCTTTTCGGATAACCGATCGGCCAACGTGACTTCTCCCGTGTCTATATTGACCCCGACAAGCACTCTATCGACTTCCCTTTCAGGATCGCCATAGAGCAGTCTTGAGTCGGAGAAAGGATTTTCCAACCGCTGTTCGTCGAAGACCTCTTTATCTTTTCCCTCCAATTCCTCGTACTCTTCTTGTGCTTTCTCCAATCCTTCTTCAAGAACTTCTTCACCCCTCACGTCGCTCTCTTTACCCATCTTGACCGCTAGTTCATAAATATCCTTCAATTTCATGCTCATAGACGAGATAGAAAAACGGTCTGTTATATTCTTTTTCATATGAGTACAAGTTCAAAGTACGTACTTATTTAAAGCCCAAGAGACGCCGTTATCCTCACAGGTAGGAGCTACGTCGTCCGCTATCTTTCTGACTCCCAGAGGCGAATCCCCCATGGCGATACCGATACCGGCGCCTTCGATCATCTCTTTGTCGACTTCGTCGTCTCCTATGGCCAAAACCTCATCTAAAGAGATGTTCATAGTTTCACATGCCAGTTCAAGTCCCTTCAATTTGGATACGCTTCTGTCGTAGATAGTGAGAGACAGGTATTCTTCCCCTCGATGATGCCTGTCCAACCTGACTTTTTCCTTGAATTCACTGGAAACGAATCCTTCTACATCTTTTAACGCCTCTAGATCGTTTTCCGACTTGTGCATCATGAAACTTAGTGGGGTGCCATTGTCAAGTGCAGATATATTCGAAGAAGCGTAACTCACTTTTGGATGAGGATATCTTTTCTCATACTTCTGGTCCCTTTTTCTGAACACTTTTTCGGAAAATACGGTGGAGAGTTTGTAATCCCTCTCGTCAGAATAGTTAGCTATCTTCTTGGCTATGTCTTTTCCAAGCTTTACCGCTCTCAATTCAGCATCTCTCCAGTCAGAGTTCCATCCGGGCCCCAATATTCTAGCACCGTTATTGCATATCAGTGGATAGTCATCTAGAGAAAAACAGGTCAACAGGTCCGAGGTGGATCTCCTCAACCTCGTAGTGGTGGGAACTAAAGGTATACCTCTTTCAAGTATCTCTTTCACGGTTTTCTTATCCGCTTCGGCGATGCTTCGGTTGGATACCAATGTACCGTCTAGGTCTATCGCTATCAGTCTTACCGTGTTCATCTTCTATCACTGTCTCTTCTAGCATGTTTTTATATTATTTTCTCCAGCGCTTGAATAATTTGATACCTTCGAATACACCTAGGAATATCGTCATAGCGCCCAGAACTTGAAGCCATTCCATCCTGCCTATGCTAGCGAATTCGAGGAAGTCGCTGACGTAGGGGCCGTAAACGCCTAAAAATACAAGACCTATCGAGGCAATGATCGAGTAAACTATTATCCTGTTTGAGAATATATTCCTACTGAATATGGATTCGTACTCGTATCTTCTAGACATTATGTTGGCGAACTGACAGTAAGCCAAGGTGAGATAACTGATAGTTGTAGCTCTAGCGTATTCCATGACAGGCATCTCTTCCGCGGTCAATGACACGCCCTGTCGTTGGAAGTAAAGCCAGAAGTTTCCCGCCGCAAGACCACCTATCAGCAGACCCAAAAATATGACCTCCACAGAACGTGGTAAATTGAGTATGTGTTCTTCTCGACTCCTTGGGGGCGAGATCATCATCTCCTCTGAAGGAGGATCATAAGCGAGGAACGTAAGAGGCATTATCTCCGCCAACAGGTCTATAGCCAATATCTGGATGACTAGTATAGGTATCGCCCATTCACTCCATCCAAGGAGTCCGATCATCGCTAGACCTGCAAGAACGGTAGTGAGTTCTGCCCCATTGGTGGTCATGGAAGCGAGTACCGTCTTCTTCAGATTGTTGTAGATGGTCCTACCTTCTCTGACCGCGTGAACCAGCGTTGGGAAGCTGTCGTCGAGAAGAACCAACTCCGATGCTTCTTTAGCTACGTCCGTACCCTTCTGTCCCATCGCGACGCCGATGTGTGCTCTTTTGAGCGCTGGCGCGTCATTGACTCCGTCACCGGTGACCGCGACGATCTCATCCTCTTCCTCGAGCAGTTTGACTATGCGTAATTTATCCTCAGGATCCACACGTGAAAAGATCATAGATTCGCTCTTCACCATGACCTCTTTCAATTCTTCATCGCTTATCTCCTTCATCTCTTTCCCAGTGATGACCGGTGTTTCTCCGTCTTCCTTTGTGAGTCCGATCTCCTCTCCAACAGCTTTAGCCGTGATGGAATGGTCTCCAGTCATTATATAAGTGCGGATGTGAGCGTCATGGCAGCTTTTTATGGCTTCATCGACTCCCTCTTTAGGAGGATCGATCATACCTGCAAGACCCAAAAAGATGACGTCTCTCTCCACTTCTTCCTCGGTATAATCGTCACTTTTCTTCTCTAAGGGTCTGTAAGCCATGGCGAGGACTCGCATGGCCTTTTCTGAGTACTTTTCGTTTATCTTCCTTATATTACGCTTGTCCTCTTCCGTTATCTCTTTGACCTTTCCTCCCGTGTATATGTACTTGCTTATGGACAATATGCTGTCCGTTGCGCCCTTGATAGCCAAAACTCTCATCCCTTCCGTATCTCCTTCAAAAGCATCTTTCACCTTTTCATCTTCGTATCCCTCGCCGATATCTCTTATCGAGCTCATCCTTTT
>PWHU01000101.1 GCA_003555395.1 Thermoplasmata archaeon | reverse complement strand
TTCATCACCAGTTGCCCTTTCAACTCTTCACCGATATCTATCTGATCAATCAAACTCATGGCTTGCTTCCAGCTTTCCGTTTCTGATAGATCCATCTGTTCTATTACCTTCTCTGCCAGATTATGAGTGTCCTTTTCATTTATCTGTAAGTGTTCTATCATCCGGGAAAATTCCCTGTAATTCTCTTTTATCTTCAGCTGCTCGATCACCTCTGCTAACTCACTGTACACTTCCTCTTCGTTTAGTTGCAGATGTTCTACTAACCGTGAAAGTTCCTTGTAATTCTCGTCCATCTCCAGCTGTTCGATTACGTCTTCTAACAGCTCAAAGTCGGGAATCTCATCGAAGTTCATCTGTTGAATCGTCTCAGCAAGGATCCGAGCTTCTTCCTGTTTGTCGAAGTCTAAGTTATCGAGGTTCTTTAGGGTCACTTCCCATACCTTTTCCTCAGTCAATTCCAATTGGTCAATTCTTTCATAGAGTAATTCACTCGCGGGCTCGTCCTTTAAGGTGAGCCAATTCCCGAGCACCGTCAGGAGCTCTGCCTTCTTCTTTTCATCGAACTCCACCTCTTCTATCAAGGTCACGGCCTCACTCCAGCTCTCAGCTTCTGTCAAATCCATCTGCTGGATCATCGACGTCACAAGCTGGTACCTGTCCCCTTCATCCATCTGTAGATGTTCTACTAACCGTGATAATTCTCTGTAGTTCTCGTTTAACTCCAACTGATCAACAACTTCTGTTAAAAGCTCATAGTCGGGAATTTCATCAAGTTGGAGGTGTTGAGTTATGCTAACAGCTACCTTCCAGCTTTCGGCTTCGGAAAAACGCATTCCCTCGTCAAATACCTTTAACAGATCTGCAGTAAAAGATTGTGTGACCGTGAGGTCGTTAGAAGGCGTCCCAAAAATCTCGTGACCAAAATCCCCCTCAAAAGCTAAACTATCCTGAACGTCCCAAAAGGTCTCGTTTTCTCCCCAGTGTAAGGGGTGTGTTGCTGGATGCTTTAAACCGGTACTCATTTTTCATGCCTATCCTTCTTCATCGAGAGATTCAAGGTAGTGTCTCGCCAGCCTCGTCGCTTCCCTGTTCCTGTCCAAACACTTCATCTCCTTAGCCATATGCAGAAGATCTCGAAGGGCGTAGTTTGAGTTGACCAGCCTTTTTATCACCTGCGCTTTACGCTTCAACCTACCATCCCTCACAACATTGTCGTCATAATTTGCCAACATCTTCGCATAAGCGAGGGAAAAATCTCGGTACCAGTCGGTCATCCTCCTGTCCTTCACCGTATCTAAAACCATGTTCGAAGTCTCGAACACTTTATTCCTGTCGTTCTCGCCTACAGCTACCGAATTGCCCTGATCCACGCACTCGAGCGTGTCGATCATGTGGTCCAAAATGTCCTTCATCTTTCTAACATGCGTCAACGAGTGGTACTTCCTGATCTCTTTTTTGTAGTTCATCAGCTCTCTTAACTTCTCCTTCGTCGATTCAAAACTCATATAAATTCCTCCAATTTTTCTATTTGAACTGCTTTAGCGTCCGTAACTCTAACTTTTACGTCTTCTAAAATACCGAGCTCTTTGAATTTCTCGATAAAACTAACCACTTTCTTGAACTCTAACCGGCATACGTTAGGTATAGGTGAGAACATATCGCCTGTCTCCTCGTACATAGCTCCCAAACACTGCCCGTTACACAGCTTGTTTATCATACACTTCTCACACATGGGCTGATAGTCGTTGTCGAAAACTGTATGACCGATCAGTAGTTCAGGTCTCATTATCTCTACGTCGTTTATCTGTCCGTCTTTTTCCACCAACTCGCCCAGCATGAACTGTTGGTAAGAGAGACGGTGACAGGGGCATATACCCATATCAGCTAACCTCAAGAATACTGTAGATTGTATGGAACATCCTATCCCTCTTCCAACGGTGCAAAAACAATGTGAAAGTATGTTGTAACCGTTTTCAAAGATAAAATCCAAGATATTTTCCCTACCGATCCTGTCGACGGTCCAGTCGATCAACCATTTCAGGAACTCTCCGAACTCGTTTATCTGCCCTTTGCTCCACTCCCTGTTACGGACTTCAAGCAGGTATATGTTACAAAATGGAAGATCGTGCTCCTTAAATTTCTCCTGGAACCATCTCCAATTGTCCTTCCAATTCTCTATTTCCTCTGAATATATCATCGGATGGAAGCCCACTTTCCACTTATTAGCGAACTTGAATATTCTTCGATAATCCTCTTCCGTGAACTCTATAGGAGGTCTGTTGTCGGCACAATACTTCCCGTCTATGCTAGCTGAAAGAAACACGGGCATCTCCAACTTCCTTGACTTCTCCATCAGCTCTTCAACCTTCCTTAGGTACTCTTCCTCCTTGATCCAGGTGAAGTTGGTCGGGATCACTATCTTCTCAGGCGACTTCTTCACGTCCTCGAACTTATCGAGGACCATGTTCAATATCCTGAAGTTTACTTCCTTGACCAGCGGCTCACCCGCGAACAGCTCAAGACTCGGATTCATACCGTTCTCTATGAGCCAGTCAACCACTCGCTTAGCGTTCTCGTACAAAGTCCTTTCGTCCACGTCAGGATAAAGCTCATCTCCATACCTCTCAATATAACAGTATTTACACTCAAGATTACAATCATAGCTGGAATCCAGCTCAAGAGTATCTCGATTCTCACTCCTTTCTCCCGCAGGCTTCTTCCACTCGTCAAAATACATCCTCTCAAGGAAAGATTTACCGAGCTCATCGTTCTCTTCTTCAAAACTCATCAGTTACCACCAACCGTTTTCAATAACTCTTGAAAGGCACCGTTGCACCACAACCTTACCATCGAGACCGGCATGAAGTGCACGACTCCTGTATTTAGTAGATTCTCGACCGGGCAGCTATGGGAGGTATGTAAAAAGAGGGCAAACAATTCTCTCAACAGCTCGTCTTCCATATACACTTCTTCTGCCTGCCCGCATCTGGCCATCTCGACCAACATAGCTTTAGTCTGATCAAGCTTCAACATCCAGTGGTCGTGAAAGTTTCTCATTATGTACTGAAACCTGACTACATCGTCTGCACCAACTATGTAGTTCTCCACTTCCATCTTCAAAATACCGTCTTCAAACAAAGAAACGTCCCAGTTATCGTACCTTTCCTGCTTTTTGACCGAATCTATGTAATTTTTTCTCTCGTGATAGAAGGTCCTGTGGCAGACGTGAACTCTTCCATCGTCCATTCCAAAGTTACTGTCTCCTCCGGAGCATGTGAACATCGAGGGTTTCTCTTCCAGATCATGCTTAAATCTCATAACTCTCTTCAACCTGTGAGTGTAAGTTGTCGAGTAACCGCTCTCTATCATATTTCTCAAATAATTGGCAAAAACTTTGCCATCCTTTGAAGTGTATTTCCCAGGAACCACCAGGGTGGGGCACCTGCTCTTTTGATTGAACTCTATACCATCTGTAACTTCTTCGACTTCTTCCTGGATCTCCTCGTAATACTTCATGTATCTCTCTATTTCTTTAGTGTCCTCCGCCATCTTCCGAATATTATCTATAGATATCGTGCCTTTCCACTTCACGGTAAGCTCACCTTCATCTAACATCTTGCCCAACTCGATCAGGTTGCTCTTGATCCTCTTCGTGGCTCCCTCGATCCTGTTCTCATCTGTGTAGTGTCCGTCTGCGGACAACTGCCAGTCCAGACCGATACCGTGCTCGTCAAGCTTATCTTTCAACCTGACGATTGAAGAAGGGTCAACACAAAGGGAGGTTGAGAAAGTCACCATTTCGAGATCTCCGAACCTCTCAACCAGCTCGTCTATATGTCTGGTTATTTCGTCCAAAACCAGCAGGGGCTCGGTCCCCCAAAATGAGAGGTGATCGATATCGTGGTACAGCTCTTCCAGCTGATCTATCCACTCTCCCGTTTTCAACTTTTCAACTATCTCTTCGTGCATCCTCTTCATCTCGGGGGTCTTGGGAATATAGCAGTAATCGCAATTCAAGGGGCAATATCCGCTGGAGACTACTTCGCACGCCTTCGCTCTTTTTACCAACTTTTGATCTCTGCTGATCTCTTTATCTTTGTTCATCATAATTGCCACTTCAATCAATTAAGCATCTGGTAATCGGTACCCAAGTGGTGCCCGTAATCAGAGCCCTCGTAGGCTCCATAATCGCTTCCGTCATCATCGCTATCATGACTGCCGTTGTAAGTCCCATATTCATCAGAATTTTCGTTATCGTAAAAAGTGCTGTTATCGGTCTGATGGTCATAACTATTTTCAACATTATTGTGAACTCCACAGTAGGTCGAATATTCATCGTCATCATGTCCGGAATAATGCGTACCTTCATCGCTGGAATCTTCTGTACCGTGATCTATCGAATCATGATTGTCACATCTTTCTTCCTCAACAGTTTCAACGTTATCTCTTATCTCCTTAAAATCGGCAGCTTCTATTGAGCTACCAGAGCTTATATCCTCTTTCCAATCCAACCCCATCTCTAAGTCACCGATCCATCATAAGTAGATTTATCATAACTATCGTATCCATCTTCATATGTGCCGTAATCACTTTCATCATCATTACTCCTGTGGGTGTCTTCGTGAGATATGTATTGTTCAGAACGGTCATCGCTCTCATAACCGCTCTCGTGAGTTTCGTAATCATCACCATCGTCGGTGGAATTGTGATCTGAATAAACGGTAGTGTGTCTGCTTGAGTAGATCACTTCCGTCTTATCCCTCAGTTCGTGCGGCTGTTCGCTCTTTATCCTATCATCAGCAGGTTCATCGTCCTCATCGCTGAAGTGATCCCAAGAAAGATCCTCATCTACCTCATCAGCTATCCTGTCAATCTCTCCTTTTATCTCAGAGAGGTTGGACTTTTTTATCGAAGCTCCTACGCTTATGTCCTCGGACCAGTCTATCGCCATATCAACAGCCCTCGTGTTTCGGTAAAAGATAAGTGCCGTCTTCCTTCACTTCGTTCACTATCAGGCTCACTTTCTCTCCTTCGCTAAACTTCTCACCGCAGACCTCGCATCTCTTCTCTTCGAATATGAGATCTCCGTAGTATACTTCACCGTGCAGTTCGTTCGCGTGTACCTCATCTATATCTTCCAAGTTCTGCTGATTGAAAGTTATCGCACTTG
>PWHU01000113.1 GCA_003555395.1 Thermoplasmata archaeon | reverse complement strand
GTTCGAGTCACAAAACATCTTATCCCGAGAAGGTGATACTGCACGCTTTGGAACTCTACAACCGAGGATATCCTGTCAAAAAGGCAAAAAAGAAAGTAGGCAAGACGTACCGCCTATCACCACCCACCAGCACCATATACAACTGGATCCACCGTTATAGAGACACTCTAACGTTCCTAAAACTGAGAAAGAAATTCGAGCTGGATCCAAAGAACCTCACCACCACGCACACTTACAACCATCAGCAGGTTTACCCTTTCACGTACCACGACTTGAAACTCCACTTATCGGCGAAAGACCTTCCACAGATAAGACGATACATCAGCTGGGTGGAACGCTCGCTCCCGAACAAGATATTCATGAAAGGGCCGAGAGCTTCCTCCACTAGAGTTGACAACGCTCTCGAACCGAAGAAGAAAAATACCATCGCTCCGGAACTCGCAAAAAAAGCACTCCTCACCAAAAAAGCTTCGGAATCCAAACACGAAGCTGTAGAACGCTTTTTCATCTACAACGACTCGAAAACCATCTGTACCGAATTGCCGGTCTTCCTTAAAAATGAGGAAACCGACCTAGAGGACTTCGACACACCTCTCACCGGCCACATAGATATGATCCAATGGAGGTTCGGTAAACTATACATCATGGACTACAAGTCGAATCTCAAATATCCCAACACCTATAGCTCGCAGCTGCTCTGGTACAAGGAAGCGGTACACAATCGCACCAACATCCCAAAGAAAAACATAATCCCAGCGGTCTTCAACGAGCACTGCTACTACGAACTGAAGTGAAAACTGGTAAGCTGATCGATAGCCTAGAGTCACAAACGAAGCTAATAAATGAAATGATACCTAATCCGGACCCGAGTTCAAATCAAGTTTTTCCTCTTTGAGATAGTTAACCACATTTGGACTAAATCGGCAGATATAAATACTGGCTAGACACTACTATAGAAGTGATGAGTGATTAAAAGATGCCGACTTCGATTGAAAAGATAAGAGAATTGACAAAAGATATGAAACTATCTAAATCAGAAAAAAATGACGATGAGAAGGAGAGTGAAGATTTTGCAGAAAAGTGGCTTGGATATTTTGAAGATTCAGTTCCTTCTTCAAAAACTTCAACCGAGCTCATCAAGGAATTAAGGAGTACCTCTTATGGAAAGATCGAAAAGCGATGAACATCTCAACGTGTTTTTTGACACCGACGTGATAATAAACTGGCTAGCTAAAGAGGTAGATCTCATTTTGACCAGAGACAAAGATTTCCAGGTGATCCTAGATGGGTGTGAATTTGAAATCAATACCATGGATCCTGAGTCATTCCTTGAAAAGGAATATCGAAAATCTTTAACTGAATTATGATCATAGTCATCATGGACTACATCACGAGGGCTACGCCCGAGTAAAAGAAGGGATCTCAAGATTCCTACACAAGTCGAATCTCAAATATCCCAACACGCATACGTCGCACAGGAAACCGTTGGTTTCTGAAGGAAAGAAGGAATCCATTCCTTCGCAGCTGTTCTGGTACAAGGAAGCGGTACACAATCGCACCAACATCCCAAAGAAAAACATAATCCCAGCGGTATCCGCAGAGCTTTGCGGATATTACTGCAGTAACACACACTTCAGCAGATCCAAGAGACGGTACACACAGTACCCTGAACACGTCATATAAAGCACGGCCGAAGGAATCAAGGATATAAATATACGAAACGAGATTGATATATAAGAAGAGGTATCGATCGTGCATGAGATTTAGGAGGCGGAGGTCCCTCATCGGGTTGGGGATCGGGTTGTTAATAATTGGGTTCGTCGGTTTATTTTCCAGCCACATCCTATGCGGATTTCTTTTCATATTGCTGGGCGTAGGTGCTATCTCTCTAAAAATGTTTTTGAGAAAAAGAGTGAGAAAAGGCAGCGTGATAAGAGGGAACAGCCAACTGACGACGAAAAGAGAAAAACCGTCAAAACAGAAAAAAGTACAGGGATTCCAGAGGAGCCCAAGGAAAACGGATGTAGGAGGAAAGAGATGTCCCACCTGTCAGGGGGAGATGGAATTTGTTGATAAGGAAAAATGCTGGTACTGCGAAAAATGTGATGTGAAAACTTTTTAACTCTCTGAGTGATCTATCTTTTTCTGATCGCTAGAGGTGAACTATATCAGTAGCTTCCTTCATCGTTTTTTGGATATTCATCTCTTTTACTGCCTCTACTAACAGCCAATAGCACTACGATCAGCGCCACAGCTATCATGATTATGACAAGGATCCACCACCAGACGGACACCCCAGGTTCCTCTTCTAGGTCTTCGTCCACCACGGTGACGGCGACTTCATCATGATCATAGAGGGTTTCCACCTCCAATCGGTACTCACCCTCTTCTTCCGTCTCCCAAGTGAACTCTCCGTAGTAAGTGTCTTCTGCACCAGGTGGTATGACTTGCCTGTCTTCAAATTCGATCTCACCGTCCTCGTCGTAAACTACGAATTCCACGAACATGGCACCCGCGTTATCGTACCCCTCGATATCACTCACTGCATATTCGAGGACCACTTCTTCTCCTTCTGAGACCTCCTCATCGACCTCGATTATCTCTATCTGGAGATATGAGATGTATGAGACGGTCACGATCACTTCATCCCGCTCCTGCTCGCTTTCAACACTCAATGTATACTCTCCCGTTCCCGCCTCTTCCGTTTCCCATATGAATTGATCTTCATACTCCTCCTTTCCTTCCAAGGTCACCTCTTCGCTGTCCTCTACTGTACCGTCAACGGCGAACTCTATCGTCTGTGTGTTTTCAGTGTCTCCAGTGTTCACAACCCTGTATATGACAACGACTTCTTCTCCCTGGACAACTTCATCATCGTACTCTATTATACTCACATCGAATATGGGCTCTTCCAGGACGCTCACCGTAACCTCCTCGAAGTGGTCGTCGGTTTCGATCACGGCGTCGTATTCACAGGCTTCTTCAGACTCCCATATGAAGCTACCTTGATGAGTGCCTCCCGCATCGATCGAGATCCCCTCCTCTAAGTCCTCGTAAACCACGTTTCCTTCTCCGTCGTAAACCGTAAAAACCACATCTTGAGTTCCTTCTAACTCCCCCGTATTCGTAACCGTATGATCAACAGTCAACTCTTCTCCTTCTATCACTTCGTCGTCGTACTCAACCACCTCCACCTCGAAGAGCGCCTCCATCAAGAAATGTGCCGTTATCTCTTTATCTTCATCCATGAAGATGGTGATCTCGTCATCCTCTTCCTCCTGTACGTCGCCTTCCCAATGACTGAATCCCCAACCATCCGCGGGTGTGGTCGTGACCGTGACTTCACTGCCCTCCTGGTAAACATGAACGCCTCGACCAGGCTCAGTGGTACCTTCTCCCTCGACGTAGATCGTCAACACCCGTTCATCTTCTTCCAACTCGTGGAAGTTAGCTATCAAAGTTTTATCGTCGTCCATCATCACCGTTATCTCCTTCTCCGTACCGTGGTGATCGCCTGACCATCCCTCAAAGTACCAACCATCGTCGGATATCGCCTCTACAGGTACCTCTTCGCCCTCGGTATAGTTGTGCGTACCGGGTGCTGGATCTGTAGTTCCCTCTCCGACGACTTCTATCGTTAGTTCATACTCGACCTCTTCAAAATGGGCCTCCACGGACTTATCACTATCCATCTCTATGGTGGTCTCGGCCTCCTCACTCTCATGATCTCCCGTCCATCCGACGAACTTCCAACCTTCCTCAGGATGGGCTTCCAGCGGTACCGTCTCGCCCTCATTGTAAGCGTGAGTCCCTTCTTCAGGCTCGGTACTTCCTTCCCCTTCCACGTCGATGGTCAGATCATATTCCTCTTCACCGATACTCTGGAAGTACGCGGTCAAGGACTTATCTTCATCCATCACAAGGGTTATCTCCTCCTCTTCCTGCTCACCTTCGGGATAATCACCCATCCAATGACTGAACTCCCAGTCATCATCAGGATAGGCTTTCACTTCCGCTTCCTCTTCACGTTCGTAGGTATGTTCCCCTGGTTCCGGTTCTGTAGTTCCACCGTTACTTGAATACATAGTAAGGCTTACCATGTCTTCCTCGACAATAAATTCGCTTTCCCAGTGATCGTCAAATCGCTGATAGAACTCGACTCTGACTTCATAGGTGCCTGTTTCGTTCTCGGAGTGATGGAAAGTCACTGGGGTGGATTCACCGGGATCCACGCTCACGCTTTTATGATCTATAAAATGATCGTCGATGTATAGCTCTACGTCGTCACTGCCCGCTTCATCACCTACGTTCTTAACCTCGCCCGAGATCGTCACCGTCTCGCCCACCTTCACAACTTCGGGCTCAACGGACCAGTCTTGGAGTACCAACTCCGCTTCTTCCTCCTCTTCAACCTCAAACTGGCCGTACCATTCGTCGGGATGCTCCTCTAGATCGGTGAGTACTTCGTAGGTCCCGACCTCGGCGGTATCGTCGTAGGTGAACGTGACATCGGTGTCTTCTCCTGGAGCTAAGTTTACGTGCTCATAATCAACATGGCTATCCATGTCATCTACATATAGATTAACGTGATCGCTGCCCGCTTCATCACCTACGTTCTTAACCTCGCCCGAGATCGTCACCGTCTCGCCCGGATTTATTACTTCTGGACTAACTTCCCATCCCTGCAGTACTAACTCCGCCTCTGTCGGGTCTTCATGTGCCTGGAAAAAGGGATACCCATCATTCACCGACGGATCGATCCTCCAGATACCAAAATTCCAACCGGCATGCATGAAGGTGGCTTCCTCTTTCATCTCGGATGTCGTTTTTCCGGTGCCATCCCAGCTCTCACTCTGACCCGAAGTTTCCGTATCCCAGAAACAATCGTAAACCTCGGCTGTATAGCTGCGGCCCGTAAACCCGCCTATCTCGTCTCCGTCTCCGCTCACACTCCCCGTCGAATAAGAATCGTAAATCCAAGAACTAGAACCGTCACCTGACGTGGCGAGCCCTACAAGGCCGCCTACACGTCGCCCCCCGTGAACATCTCCTCTAGCATAAGAATCCGTTATGGTGGCTTCATCGGTCAGATAACCTACCAGACCGCCGGTATTTCTCCTATCTCCGTCATGGATATCAACTGTCACATCGACGTCGGCAAAGCATTGTTCGAT
>PWHU01000167.1 GCA_003555395.1 Thermoplasmata archaeon | reverse complement strand
CTTTCCTTAAATTCACTACGCCGAGCTCATCCAAATCGAAACATAGGATGGTCTGGACGTCCGCGGATACAACGAGCATGACTTTTTCTCCATCGTCTATCAAACCTCGGGCAACGCAGGAAAGAACGAGCTCTTTGACCTGGTCTAGAACGTCCAAGCCCACGGCCGGTGAATCTTTAATCCTCTGCAGATCTACGTTCTTCTTACTTAAAAAAGACGATAAAGCAGGGGATCCGGTGAATATAGTGATAGGTATATCGTCGATCTGGTCAGACAGCTGTTCCATCAACTCTTTACGATCCGTCAGCAGAAGTACGGTGTCGGGTTTCATCTCCCGCTTTGCCCTCAGAACAGTCTCTATAAATTCTGTCATATGTTCATTGTTCGATTAGCTCTACATCCTTTTATCATTTTCGGATGTTTCGCGCACCGATATCATATCTCGTATTCTGAAAGGTCTAGGGGTATCTCGCTGTTCTCGAATATATCTACAGCTTGTTTTTTCAACATCTCAGTATCTCTATATCGCGGGCTTATATGAGTTATGAAGAGCCTTTCGACGTCTGCCTTCTTTGCCACCTCGGCCGCCATCTTCACCGTGGAATGGTCGTGATCTAAAGCTATTTCACCCATGGAAGCGTCCAACGTACCGTCGTGTATCAACGCGTCGGCTCGAAAAGCGCCCTCGATGATCTCGGCACAGGGCTTTGTATCGCCGGTATAGAACACTTTTCTTCCTCTACGAGGAGGACCGACTATCTGTTCCGGTTTGATGAGTCTATCGTTCACTTCTACGGCTTCTCCGCGGTGTATCTTGCTGAATAGAGGTCCTTCGGGAACACCTAGAGCAAGGGCCTTCTGTTTATCGAACCTACCTCTCCTATCCTTTTCTTCGAAAGAGTAAGCTAAGGTGGGAACGTTGTGGTCCGCCGGGAAAGTTTTGACGTAAAAATCGTCGAAATCTAACCGTACAGAAGGATTCAGTTCGGTTATGCGGACCGGGAACGCTGGTTTAAAATAACCTTTGAAGATTATATCTTTGAGGACTCTCGCCGTGTCTTTCGGGCCGAATATTTCAACACTTTTTTCTCGGTCGTTCATGTTCATACTCTGCAAAAGCCCGGGAAGACCTAAGATGTGATCTCCGTGAAGATGCGTGAGGAATACCTTGTTTACCTGCATGAAAGACAGCGAGGAAGACATCATCTGCCTCTGAGTTCCCTCTCCGCAATCGAACAGCAGTACTTCTCCATCGACCTTCAACGCCAGTGAAGTCACGTTCCTTTCCGGTATGGGGTAACTGCCGCCGGTACCCAGAAAAACGAGTTTTATCGATGCTCCTGAGCTCATGATGTCTTCTCCGTCTCTCTCGAGCGGCCTCTTATCAAAATGGAGAGATATAAAGGTTGAGATTTTAGATGCGCTTGAATTTTCACTATATAGAGGATATAACTTAAATAGTTCAAGACGTTTGGAACGAAACGTAGGTGGTATACTGGCGGAAAAGACTGACGAAAAAGAGATCGAAAACTTCGATCTGGACCTTGACGAAGATATCGACGATGAACTCAAAGAGAAATTGGTCTCTAGACTCAAGGAAGGAAAGAGGATGGAGGCCTATGCGGAACACAGGACTAAGGACATGAATTACTGTGAATTCTGCGAGACCATCACTTACAAGAAGAGACCTGGGAAAGAGATCGGTAAGAAGTGGATCTGTATCGATTGTCTCCGCCGGCTGAAAGAGATCCTAGAGAACCTGGACAAGTGGGAGGAAGAACTAGCTCTTGGAGGAGAGATGGAGGATCAGATAGATAAGGAGATGGGTCTCTGAAAGATTGAACATGTCTGAAGAGCTGCTTAAAAAGGAGGCTATCGAAGAGCGTGAATATCAGGTCAACATAGCCGAGGCAGCTGAAGGTATTTCTTCTCTTGTGGTGCTGCCCACCGGATTGGGTAAGACGATAATAGCTCTGATGGTGATGGCTGAAAAATTGGAACAGCACCCAGAAAAGAAGATCCTTTTCTTGGCGCCCACGAAACCGCTGGTGAATCAACACGCTAAGGATATAGCAAAGTTGATAAAAGGTGCGGAACCCGAAGTGTTCACTGGAGAGGTGCGGCCCAAAAAAAGAGAAGAACTGTGGAAGGATAACAGGATCATCGTATCTACTCCCCAAGTGATAAGGAACGATCTCATGTCCAAAAGGATAGATCTGGAAGATACATCTATGGTGATTTTCGACGAAGCTCACCGAGCCGTGGGGGATTACGCCTACGTCTTCATCGGCGAAGCTTACGAAGATACTGACGGTCTCACCCTGGGACTTACCGCGTCTCCGGGCAGTGAGATAGAAGATATACTTTCAGTCTGCGATACTTTAGGTTTAGAACACGTCGAGATCAGAACAAAATACGATCCAGACGTTGTGAAGTACACCAATTACCTTGAGAAAGATTGGGTCGACGTGAAGCTTCCCAAAGAGCAGAAAGAGATAGTCAAGAAACTGAAGAAGATAAAGAAGAAGGAGATAAAGGAGATACAAAAATTCGGATTCCTTGAAGGTAAAAATCCGGACAGGACCTCGAGGAAGGATCTGATCAAAACTAGAGACGAGATACAGAGCGAACTTCACTCGTCGAACAACTCTTCCCTTTACAGGGCCGCTAGCTTGATAGCTTCTTCGATAAAGATCGACCACGCCATAGATCAGGCGGAAACTCAGGGGCCCGACGGTCTTAGAGACTTCCTAGAGAAGATAAAGAGTGAAGCGGAAAGCAGGGGAGGCTCGAAGGCCTCCAAAAGGCTGATGAAAAGGCCAGAGATGAAGGACGTCCTTGCGAAACTCAACAGTTTGAACCAAGAACATCCAAAGGTCGAAAAAGTAAAAGAGATAGTGAGTGAACAGTTGAAAAAGAGACCGGACTCTAGGATCATAGTTTTCACGAATTATAGAAAGACCGCTACCAAAGTTACCGAACTCCTCGATGATCTAGAGGGTGCGAGACCGGTCAGATTCATAGGACAGGCGGACAAAGAAGGAGATAAAGGTCTGAAGCAGAAGGAGCAGATACAGACCATCGAGGATTTTGAATCCGGTGATCACAATGTTCTAGTAGCTACCAGCGTGGGAGAAGAAGGACTCGATATACCCGCAACTGACCTAGTGGTGTTCTACGAACCGGTTCCGTCGGAGATAAGAACGATACAAAGAAGAGGTAGGACCGCCAGAAAAAGGAAGGGTAAAGTTGTCATCTTGATAACAAAAAATACAAGAGATGAGGCTTATTACTGGTCCAGTAAAAGCAAAGAAAAGAAGATGCACAAAAATCTGATGAAGTTGAGAGACGATCTCGAGAGCGAGATAAGCGTTGGTGATCCCATGGATGTAGACAAAAAGGGGTATAAAGTGGTTAAAAAGAAGAGCAAAAAAGATCTTAAAAAGAAAAGTGAGGAAAGGGAAGTACGAGAGGACGAAAACCAAAGATCGTTGATGGATTTCAAAGAAAAGAAAGATGCGGAGCCGAAAAAGAAAGAAGAGAGCTATGAGGAGATCACGGTGGACACCCGAGAACAGAACAGTACGGTGGTTCAATCTCTGGCTAAGGAGAACATAAAGATCAACACGTCTCAGCTCTCAGTTGGAGATTACATAATATCTGAAGATACCGCGGTGGAGAGAAAAGAGGTCTCCGACTTCTTGGAATCGATAACGGACGGCAGGCTCTTCAGCCAGGCAAAAAGTCTCTCTGAAAATTATCAGCATCCTGTAATAATACTGGAGGGTGAGGGGCTATTCAAAAAGAGGAACATAAGGGATAATGCGATTTACGGGGCGTTAGCTTCTTTATCTATTGACTTCAGGATACCCGTCTTGTTCACCAAAGGTGAAGACGAGACCGCATCTCTTTTAGCCACGATGTTAAGGCGTGATTCTGAGCGGGAGAAAAAAGGTTCGTCGTCATTGAGAAAAGGGAAAAAGAGCATGTCTATCTATGATACTAGAAAGTATATACTAGAAGGCCTACCTTCGGTTTCGGGCAAACTGGCAGAAAGACTGCTGGAACACTTCGGTTCGGTAAGAGCGGTCTTCAACGCGGACGAAAAAGAACTGCAGGAAGTCAAGGGTATAGGGCCTTCTACCGCCGACAAGATAATCTCCGTCATATCGGAAGATGGATGATCATCTTAACAAAAAATACAAAGATATATAACCTAAGGTGCACAATTAGAGAGCGATAAATATGGGTAGGAGCTGGAACGGACCTTTGAATAAAAGTAGTGACTACGTCTACACGATACCGAAAAGCTACAAGAGAGGTATGAAAGTACCGGGTTGGATCTTCGCCGACGATGTTCTCATAAAATCCATCAGACAGGATAACGCGCCTGAACAGGTGGCTAACGTGGCTACTCTGCCGGGGATAATAGGTGCTTCGAAGGCGATGCCGGACATCCATTGGGGTTACGGCTTCCCCATCGGCGGTGTGGCGGCCATGGATGTAGAAGAAGGGGTGATCTCACCCGGCGGAGTCGGTTACGATATCAACTGCGGTGTTAGACTATTAAGGAGCAACTTGGAAGAAGATAGGGTCAGAGATGATATCAAAGCGTTAATAAACACTATCTTCGATAACGTACCTGCGGGAGTGGGAAGAAAGAGCCGCCTGAGATTGGATAAAGGTGAGCTAGAAGAAGCACTAGATTATGGAGTAGAATGGGCCGTAGAGAGAGGCTACGGCTGGGAACAGGACCTCGAGAGGATAGAGGACAACGGTAGGATAGAGAACGCCGATTCGGATAAAGTCAGCAAAAAGGCGAAAGACCGAGGTTCTCCTCAACTCGGCACCCTGGGCGGCGGAAACCACTTCATCGAGATCCAAAGGGTAGAGAAGATCTTCGATAAAGAGTTGGCCGATGCCATGGACCTTGAAGAGGGCATGATCACCACCATGATACATACTGGATCTAGAGGGTGCGGCCATCAGATAGCCACTGATTACATAAACAAGATGGAAAAAGCCATACGCAAATACAATATCGATCTTCCTGACAAGCAGTTGGCCTGCGCACCTTTCGATTCTCCCGAAGGACGTGATTACTTCGCGGCGATGAGCTGTGGAGCCAACTACGCATGGACTAACAGGCAGTTGATCTTACATTGGGTGAGAGAGAGTTTTGAGCAGGTCTTCGACGAG
>PWHU01000018.1 GCA_003555395.1 Thermoplasmata archaeon | reverse complement strand
GTGTTCTCTACCTCGGCCCAGATGTTGCCTTCTTCACCAACATCTACTTCTTCTGGTATCGACCAATCAAGTGCGGTCAAGCCAACATCGGGATCGGTCAAGATGACCGTTGTAGCTATGGTGGTGTAAACAGGATCACCTATTCCCATCGCTTCTAGCTGTAACGAGTAATGGCCACCTCGCTCTACGTCTTCCGTAGGTATGGATGCGAAGAACTCGCTGAACGTGTCTTGAGGTTCTAGTTCTATATCGTCAGCAGGCACTTCTACCATTATCTCTCCACCGAGGTCCTCTCTTAGTGTGAATCTATAGTCTTCCATGTTTTCCTCTGTCAAAGCCACTTCGTCGGGCAACGGATACAAGTGTGCGTAATGTCCCGTTCCGTCAGCATCGAATTCTTCCCCAAGATTGACTGTCGTCGGTGCTGAGATCGAATCCAGCCTGACTTCCTGGATGTCGAACTGATCTGCCCAATAGCCGTATTCGAATTCTACGCCTTCAGCCTCTTCACCTTCGAATGGGAATCCATAGTCATCCCATCTCTCCAGTACGAGGTGGTGGTCTGCTGTGTATTCCTCTATGTAGAACGGTCCCGTACCTATAAACGAGTGGTCATAAGTCTGTATGAAGTCGATCAAGCTGTTCAATTCTGTTTCGACTTCGTCCATCGTCATCGGTATCGGTGCGTTATTGTCCTCGTCCAAGTACGGCGGCAAGTATCCTTCGTCGATTATGGTCTCCATTATGGTCACAAGATCTTCGTTCTGTGCAGCTGATATCTGGTGTATCCAGTTGTCCGCTCCGGGTTCGTAATCGTACGATTCGTCTATTCCCGCAGCGTCATAGATTTCGGTCGCGCCGTGCAGGTGATCCCATCCTTCGTAGGTCAACGGATGAGTCTCTGGGAAGGTCGCATAATAACTTCCGATCAGATCATCCAATGGGAACGTATAGTCGCCGTACATAGTGTATGTGCCGTCCTCTTCGTTCCATTCGATCGCGTGGATCGTTGCCCACCAAGGCGAAGTTGCGGCTTCATGAGATGACAGGTACGGATCTCCTGCAGGGTTACCTAGTTCTCTCGAACGTGCATAATTGGCCATCACATGTTTCAAAGAAAAATCGGTTCCATCGTGCCAAACGTGTTCTTCATGTATATCTATTGTAGCTTTGACAGCCGCGAATTCGTCCTCTATGAGTCCTTCGGCTATCAGTTCGTCACGTGTCAACCATTCTCTTACGACTTCATGTTCATCTTCATCCACTTCGATGCCGGCTACGTAATCTACAGCGGTTTCCGGTATCTCGATGTTCTCTACCAATTCGCCTTCAACAAACTCAAAGTCTGTCTCTATCTCTCCGTGTCTCTCGTAGGGGTCTGTATCTCTACCTTCAGACCAGTATGCGCTCACTTCCATCGGTATCCCTGTTTGAGGATTATTCCAACTGCCGTATTCCCTAGCCATCCTTCTCGGATATTCACCGTAGACATCGGCGGAACCACCGTGTATATTCCAGTTGTCCATGAAAGGTCTATCCTCGCCGGTCAAGATCGCAGCATCCAGATGACCGTCGTCCGTCCTCATGGTCCTCGGACCGAAGAATGTGTCGTATCCGTTGACTGATTCTGGTACAGAACTTATCATTTGATCCGGGTTGTATGGATAGAATGACTGTTCCGTCAGCACGAATATCCTGATGGATTCTTCAAAGCCCATCTGCGTGCTATCTACTTTCATGTCCCAATACTGATCTTCAGTCTCGACCTGGCCCATGAAAAGCTGCATGGTCTCCGTATCCAGATCAGCGACGGTATTACCTGCATGAGGATCGTCTTCCCAATGGTCTCTAACTCTGTCAGATGGACCTATAAGTTGGTCGTATCCTTCGTCGTCGTACTGCCAATGCTCTTCAGGTCCGTAGGTCTGCATGAAGCCGTACCACGGTGCGTACATCTGAGCACATGCCGCATGCTGGTAGAACACAGTTGCCGTGGATATCCAGCCGCCGGTATAGATGTGGTAGTCTAGATTGTCGTACGGTTCTGGAGATCCAAAGAAAGCCATGGGTATCGCTGTCGCAGAATCGACGGGTTCGACCCAAGCGTCGAATCCAAGATCCTGGAGCGTTGAAGCCGTGTGTCGTCCTTTCTCGAGTCTCCAATCTTCGACCCTAGCTATTATCTTTATCTCTATCTGGTGTTCTTCACCGTCAGGCGGATTATAGAACCAGCCCTCGTCTATCGAACCGCTCACTTCGCCGAATGCGACTTCATCCTCCATCTCTTCCATCGCGTCTTCTATTATAGTGTTCACTCGTTCCCAATTACCTTCAGGCGATAAACCGTAATTCTCTTCTATAGCTTCAGCGAAGTACTGATCCCAGACTTCAAGACCAGAAGCCATGAAGCCGTATCTCGGGTCGGCGAAACCGTCCTGAAGATCTTCTATCATCTCTTCCCTGTTCAGGTACTGAAGCGCGAACCTTATATCGTTGTGTGCGAACGGATTGACTGTCCACTGGCCTTCAACATTGTTCGCCAGCCACTGAACTTCTTCCGGTTCTTCTATCCATCCCTGGGCTATCGCGTCTTCCATCTCTGGTGTTCCGTGACCTTCGTGGGCTGGGTTCAACATGAATTCATTGTACGAACCAAGAACGGTCCATGTTCCCAGACCCATACGCCATTCTTCTCGAAGACCCATATAAACCGGGCCATCTATCGAGTGCATAAACAGATCGTAGTCGCCATCGTAGACTGCGCCGCAAGCCGCTTCCATATCAAGCTCTACGTGCAATTCTACTGAGCTCACTGGTGTACCTTCCTGTGCTTTAGTAGTCTCTGATCCTACTACTGCCAATCCACCGATCACTAAGACCGATACGATTAGCAGAGGTATTATTTTATTCCATTTCATTTTTTATTCTACCTCACCCTCTTACTAAGGAATAAAGGTATTTATAATTTACTTATTTCCGTATATTTAAATTTAAAGAAATTTAAAAATTTCTGGACACCTTTGTTTTTACTCGAAAACTAATTTTTCTCCGATTTCGGTAAAAAGACCGCTAAAAATATCAGTATCACAAATATTAACGGGATATGGATCCTACGAGCTCTATAGTCGGGTCGTGCCTCGCCCAGAGCATATATATTGTGATCGTATGATCCAAAGTAAAGTGACCCATCGTTCCCCAAAGCGGGGGATGAGAAAACCCTATCTCCCGTTTCGACCCTCCACCTTTCCGTTCCGTTGGGATGAAGTGAATAGACGTGGTTATCAAAAGATCCAAAATATATCATCCCCTTTGGGCCTACTGCCGGTGAAGAAGCGATGTCTCCTCCAGTCTCAAAACTCCATCTTTCCGTTCCATCTGGCCCTATAGCGTAAAGATTACCGTCGGCGGAGCCCACATATATGGTGCCGTCTTCACCTATAGCAGGTGACGAATAGATGTTGCCTCCGGTACTGTGATTCCACAATTCGTTTCCGTCACCATCGAGAGCATACAACTTGTTGTTATAAGAGCCAAAGTAGATATTTCCTTCTTCGGAAACGGCAGGAGAAGAAAGGACCTGGCCGTCCAAGTCAGGTATGGTGAAGTGCCAACGATTATTACCCTCTGGATCGAGTGAGACCAATTCTCCGAAATTCATCCCCATCGCCCTAGCGTGGAATCCAAAGTAGATGTTGCCCTCGCTATCCAAAGCAGGAGTGGAGATTATCCCTCCAGGTTGATCGTGAGAATAGTTCCACTGTATGCTTCCATCAGGATGTATAGAATACATATCCATATCCGTAGAACCTATCAGAACCGTATCGTCCTCACGGATGACCGGCGAAGACAAAATCGCAGTCTCGAACGGCTCGTCGAGCACCCAATTCTCCTCACCCGCAGAAGTCAAAGAATAGAATCTGCCAGCGGAGGTGCCGAAATATACCGTTCCGTCTTCCGCTATCGCAGGCACGGACGATATTGTAGAGGAGGCCTCGTACTTCCATCTCAGCGAGCCGTCAGGGTGTAATGCATAAAGGTTTCCGTCGGTAGAGCCGATGTAGACGGTACCTTCAGGGCCTATAGCAGGGGAAGAATCTATGCTGTCTTCAGTTTCAAAAGTCCAGCTTATATCCTCTATAGCCTCTCGTTCCGCATCTTCGTTTTTTCCAGTATTGGAAAGATCTCTCCTGTACATGGGCCACCCTGAGTCTGCGGCCGCACCTTCTGACGCTTGGATGAATGAGGGTGAGATAGTACAGATCAATAGCAGGAAGATGATAAAGACCGTATACCGCCTCATACCCGTATCTTTAAACATCGTTTCAAGATAGGAGAGCGGTAGGATATTTATATTTTGTTGACGAGAGATGATGGTTGAAAAAAAGAAAATAATGAAAAAGAAAGGGTTTTTGGAATTTGTCCCCGTCTATAGGATCACAGTTCTTCAGGTTCCTCTTCGAACAGGTCTTCTTCCTCGGATTCCTCTTCAAAGAGCTCTTCCTCTTCAGGTTCCTCTTCGAACAGGTCCTCTTCCTCGGATTCCTCTTCAAAGAGCTCTTCCTCTTCAGGTTCCTCTTCGAACAGGTCCTCTTCCTCGGGTTCCTCTGTCTCCTCGAACATCTCCTCTTCTTCGTACTCTTCGGGCTCTTCAGCCGCCGGCTTGCCTTTGCTCATCGCAACGGCAGCGATGACCAGTGCGAGTATCGCCAAGATCAAGCCGATCATGCCGAGGTTCCTGGCCATGGCTATATCGTCGTCCTGATCTTCCTGATCATCTTCTACGCGGCCGATGGCTCTCTCCAAACTGCTGATTTCGGTCTCGGCGTCATCTATCCTGTCGTTGATGTCGTCCAACATCTCTTCGTAGGCCTCTATAGTCTCTTCCAAGTCGGCTATCTGGCTCTCTAGATCGGCTCTGAGATCGTCTAATTCCTCGTCGAATTCGTCCTCTAGGTCCTCTATCATGTCTTCAAGTTCTCCCTCAAGTGCGTTCAACTCTCGCTCTAAGGCATCTATATCGTCTTCCATGTACTCGACCTTGAATTCCAACATCCTCACTGCGATATCCAGTTCTCTCATCTCAGCCTGGATGTCATCAACGTCTTCTTCTAAGTCTTCCATGGTTTCCTCTATGTAGTCTATTCGGGTCGATAAGTGTTCCTCTAAGCTTTCGAGTTCAAAAGATAGTTCCTCTAGTTCCGAGTCTATTTCTTCTATATCCTCTCTCATCTCTTGGAATTCTGGAAGATAGAGCACGTAGATATTTCTTGTAACCGTATTTCCGAACTCATCTTCAGCAATCAGAGGTAATACATTGAGTCCGTCATCTGTGGCTGACCACGTAACATCGAACTCCCCTGTCTCGGGGTCGACTTGGTGGGTGATATCTTGTCCACCCAATTCCAAGTAAGCGATGTCTGGTTCTGTAGTTCCTACTACCTCTACTCTCCAATGATATGTGAGTTCTATGACGCCGCCTTCCGGACTAATTACCTCCAACATCGGGTCGCTGTTGTCGACTTCAAAAGTGACCACCTCTGTGTGTTCATTCCCGTACTCATCCTCCAGATAGAATTCATAGGTATGCTCTCCTTCACTGAGTACTACCGGGACGTCTACCGATGCAAAATCAACATCGATCTCGGCGTCCTGGTGGAACCATCCTCCTAGATCCACGGTGCAATCTACTAATTCACCGACGAAGTCCTCTGACATCTCGGCCCAGATGGTCAATGAATCACCATATACAACATCTTCTTCGGCCGGATAGGTGGTGACCTTCTCGCTTAGGTCCTGTAAGGTTATCGGCTCGCCGATCAAACCAGTGTTCTCAGGGTTCCATTGTGTTACTGCTTTCCACTCGTAGGTACCATGATCTAGACCTTCTACAGTTATGTTGTAATCCCCTGGTTCTTCTATGGTCTCGAGTTCGGTTTGATTCCAATCATCTTCGCCTATCATCCTGTACCTGAAGGATGCGTTCACGTGATCTTCTTCAGCAGGTATACTCAAGACCTCACCTTCAAATCGTATCGCATTGGGTCCTACGACTTCTCCCGCATCGCGGTGAGTCCTAACGTTCGTTGTTCTCAAAGTTCCATGGAACTCCTGATACGGTTCATGACCAGATATCTGATGACTCTGTACAGCTATCATGTAAGTTCCGGATTCTAGTGGTTCCTCTCTACCGAATGCTATGTGATCTCCACGATCGATATCGGTTTCATTGTGAGTCTCTAATGTGTTGACGCCGTATCTGTCCTGCATATCCCATTCAGGGCCAAATGGAACACTGAACGGATCTACATCGAAAGGCGCTCCCAGTTCCAACAGATCGTGTTCCGCTCCACCCAACAAGTAAGCGGACATGTCACTCAGTTCGTCGTCGAATTCTATGTCTAACATCACATCTCGATCCGTGATATCTTCCGTTAAGTGGAATGTATAGAATCTCCAATCACCTGTTCGTCCGCCTTCCCAGCTTCCGAACAACCTGTCGTTCCTGTATATTCCATGTTCGTCTACGCCTTCCGCCGCACCGAAGTGCATCGGCTCGGAAAGATCGGTGTGTTCGCCGACTGTGATGGTGATCGGTATAGGATGTGTTCTTCCGTTGGTGACGTCTTCTATCATCAGCTTGCCTCCGTAGATGCCTTTTATTGTTTCATCCGGTACATTTGCCGTGATGTCGTATTCAAGTGTTTCTCCTTCACCTATAGTACCTGTCGGTTCGTCTAGCTCTATCCAGTCCCATTCGACCTGGTTGTACTGCTCGATGTTCAGTGTGAAGTCGAACGGTTCAAACATGAATTCTGGATAAATGTTATTCATCTGTACGACTATACCATCTTCAGCTCTCTCCATCGCGTCATGTATCGTGAAGTAATCGCTTGTAGGGACTTCCATTCCAAACTCTGTTTGGTAAAGCATCATGTTAGTTGTAGTTAAACCGATTCTATTTCTCTCATCAAATCCATCGAAAGATCCGTTCTCGTTTACGTCTTCCCAGTTGTAGAATTCAGTCAAGCTGTAATCATACGGACCTTGATTCTCGTATGGGGTGTGCGTTCCAAATCTCAACAGGTCAGCGTTCGGGTCCTCAAGATCGGCTATCGGTTCATCACTCAAATCCCAATTATCATTAGTTTCATTGTATATCAATTCGTAAACGCCCGTCTCATCGATCATGAGAAGCGGAACTCTTCCATCCCCATGTGGTCCGAACGTTCCACTGCTGAGTTCTATCTGTGTTTCATTGACTTTTTCTGACTTAAATGCGCTCATATCGTAATCAATATCGTCTTCATACCAATTCTCCAAAGTCAATGAATCGGTTTGACTTTCACCGGCTTCCATCATGTTAACGTGATGTTCCACGTGTTCTTCCATCTCAGGGTTCTCTCCAGGTCTCCATTGGAAGTCTTCGGAGTATAGACCTGTGCCTTGAGCTATCTCTACGGAAGCCAAAGCGTCCGCGTCACCGGGTCCCTGCAGATGTGGGCTGTTGTTGATGTCCCTTGCGCCCTGCATGATTATGTTCTTCAACGTTTGAGCGTCGGGAGCCTCTCCATGGGCTTCCTCATAAGCTTCAAACACCAAAGCAGCGATACCGGCTGCGTTCGGAGCGGATAAGCTGGTTCCGGACCAAAGCGTCCAAGAATTATTGCCCTGGAATCCTCCGATCTTATCCAACTGCTGATTTACAGGGTCGGCTCCATAACCGAACTGACCGTTGGTCATTATGTCCGGACCGTGTGAACCTTTTGAATGCGGACCCGTACTGGTCATGCCAGTGACGTCTCCATACCATGGATTCGGACCGCCGTCGTACATGTTCCAAGGATCGACTCTGTACATCTGATTGCCTGTAGCACCTACGGAAAGTACTCCTTGGGCACCTGAAGGCGCGCTCACGGTTCCGAATCCGCTGCCTTCGTTACCTTGTGAGTTTATGAACAGTGTATTCTGAGTATATTGAGTGCCAACGTAATCGAACATCCTTTCGTAGAAGTTGAACCCACCGTGATTCTCGTCTATCGTCCTTCCAAAACTGCTCGACGCTATGTCGGCGGAATCAGACGTTATCGTTGGGTCTCCAGTGTAGCCGTCCGCCGTGAAGAATACAGACGAATAAGTGACTGGTACTTGCAATTGTGCGATACCGAGCGGATTATCTTCCGGTAAATAATCAAAGAATCTTCCCATCGGGATTATGGTCGCGTTCGGAGACAGACCTCTCGGTAATCCTCCACTACCTCCTGGTGTCGGTGGGAACGGTGACGTCTCGTTCTCTTCGATTATCATCTCTTCAGGAACGCCTGTGACACCTTGTCCTGAAACCGCAGAAGCTGTCCACGTACCGTGGGCACCATAAGAACCGAAACTGTTGAAATCGCCCATCAGAGCGATCATGTCGCCGTCTCCGGGCGTGGTGTGGAATTCTGGGCCGACAAAGGCTTCCCATGCATCAACTCCAAACATCATTTGGATCGTACCGGGTGGATAACCCATGTACAGATTGATTATCTTGTTCATCGTTTCTCTAAAGTGCTGCGAATAAGGAATAGGCATATCACCGTCAGACACGAAATATAACATACCTCCGGAAACGTCGGCGATACCATCCTCATTCAGATCTCTAGTGATCACTTCCGATTCCGGATCATCGCCGTCTATCCAAGCGCCGGTTTCTTCAACAAATTCCCTATCGTTCAATAGGTCCACGTAGACGTTTGTCCAATCGCCTTCTTCATCTTGAGTCAACAGAACCGCGGGTCTTTCTCCATACCATGTGGCCAACTTGTCATCCGGATGTAGTCCAAATCTTATCGTGTCACCGTCTTCAACTTCGTCAGGCATGATGTAGGTCTCATTTTCTTCTTTTTCGGTGAAGTCAGCCACTATATTTCCCTGTCCATCCTCGTAAGTCTCTGTCTCATAGCTGGTGTTTACGTACCAGCTGTTATCAGTCAGACCCGGTGCCACTTCTTCCCACACCGGATAATCCTGACCTATCTCTCCATCGTAAGCATAGTCCGCCATCGAGACTGGATCGAAAGCTATCGGGTAGCCGTCATAAATTTCCATCTCTTCATCCATCGTATCTTCATCATACTCGAATACCGCATGGGTTCCTATCAGATCGGGATGGGCCATATCAAAACCTGTGTCCATCAAAGACACCTGGACACCATCGCCGTAGATACCCATGTCATGCACTTCCTCAACGTTGTGCTGATCGATGGTATGTGGATCGGTCAATATGCTTTCTGAAGAAGAACTTCTAGTTTCCTCGGAATCCATAGAACCGCTTAGAATCTCCGTCAGTTCAGGGTCAAGCACATCCAGTCTATCGACTGGATTCGTCGGATCTCTGTCACCTTTTATCGCTTCTAATTTCTCCATCAATTCATTCAACTGCTCATTGTTCTCCTCGTCTATCGTCGACGACTCAGTTTCAACATCTTCAGCTGAGACTCCGACCATAGCCGCTGTCAGGACGGAAAGCAGTAAAAGTCCCGCCACTACGACAGACATTACTATCTTTTTCTTTTTATCTTTTTCATTCATTTTTTTCCTCCTTCTTATAACAGAGCCAAACGGCTCTGCTGTACTTCGCAAGACAAATTCAACTCCTAATATATATAATTTAGGAAGTTTAGATTTTTTATAAAACAGTTTGTATTCATAGCTCCGAACGGCCTTTATTCTCGATATTATCGTTACATCCGATCGTGTTTTCAACTGTCTTTTTTGTAGCGGTACACCAGAGCCGTTCCTATGATGGCTAGAATTACCGTCCCAGTTCTTAAGAATGGGGTGTAATCATTGTCATCAGTCTGGGCCGGACCGTCCTGGAGTTCGTATCTCACCAAAGTCTCGGTTCCGGTTTGTTCCTCCCATACGACGTCGTCTCCCATGCCAAAATCGTCGGGAACTCTTTTGGTCTCGTATATATCCCTATGGATGATATTTTTTACCTCGGGAGCATAATATATCTCGAATCTCTTTAGTTCCAGCGGTTCTACATCTTTTTCCAAGTCCTCTCCGAGAACGGTTAGATTTATCAGAAAAGCGTCGAAAATACCTGCGTCCACTTCCTTGGTAACCCTTTCTTCCACCACACCATAATATTCGTGTACTTTTCTCGAGGGTTCCGGAGCTTCCTCGCTGTCAGGATCTCTGACCTCGAAGAAGTAAATATCTTCGTCTGCTCCACCGGTCCAATTTTTACCTATAGATAGGGGAAAATTCATCTCCTCTATGGGAGGGAAATAAAAGCTCGCAGGTGCTTGGTCGGGTTCAGTATATACGGGTGAAAGGTGTTCTTTGGTATAATGGAATTCGCCTTCTACGTCACCGATATCTTCATCTTCTTCTTCTAAGGTCCTTCCATGTAATTCAGACAACACGTAGGTATCGGCTTCGTACAGCTTGTCTCCCGTCTGGTTATCTCTGACCGTGACCTCCCCTCTCTCATCTATCACTTCTCTCTTCACTTCAGTCAGGTAAGTTACATCTTCCATTATCTCTTCCCTCATCTCGTATTCCCAAACATCTCCTTGGTACCATTCCGGAATTTCCGCTTCATCGTCGTTATCATCGGCCGTAACAGTCACCGACGGTACGGCCATGGAAATTATCAATATGAAAGTCGTGATGAGGATCAGAACACTCAGTAGATGGTGGTATCCTATTACAGTCTTGGAACGTATCCCTTTCATATTATCATCTTGAAATAATTCTACCCCCTCCCTTCGATAAAAAGTTTTCCCTATTTCAAACTTTATTCTCATAGGAATCTAGATCATCAAGGATATCTTCTATGTTCTCTGTTATATCGTCCCAGTGGCTGCCTCTCCAGTAATACTGGTCGCACACCGAACAGTGCCAAAATTCTTCGTTGCGCTGATAGACACCTTCCGGGATCTTTTCTTCCAAATCTTCCTTTTCGATCCTTTTCACTTGTGAATTGCATATAGAACACCTGCTCAAAGGGTCTATATCCACTTCGTATCGACTCAACACCTCCTTTATTATGGTCTCAGGAGGTGCTTTCTCCACCAGAACCGTATCTTCTTTCCTGCCGAGTTCTTTATCTCTGGTGAGGATAACTCGGTCTTCCTCTTCCGCCAGCTTCAACAGTCTTTCGTCATCACCCTCCGGAGCGTACTTCGCGTCTATGCCCAAAAGCCTCAACCACTTGGCGGTCTGCCCTAACATCCTGTCTACCAGGAATTTGGTCATCTTTTTTCCTCCTCTACAGGCCGAGTATATCTCAACAGTATGCCGTCATCCATCATCTCATGACTTTCGAGTTTTAGGTTCATGATATCGTCGATGTTTTCCGCGCCGTCACCGTCTACAGGGGTCGGAGCATATCTTCCACCTATGACCAGACTTCCTACGAATACGTTGAATTCATCTACCACGCCGGCTTCGAAAAATGAACTTATCACCTCACCGCCGCCTTCAACAAGAAGTTCTTCTACGTCCCTCTTGACCAGTTCTTCCAGAAGTACTTCTATATCGACCCTGTCGCCTTTCCCGCACCTTATCCATCCTCGTTCACCTACTTCCTTCGTGGTCGCTATCAGCCAATCTCCTTCATCGAAAATTTGAGCGGCTTTCGGCGTCCTACCTCTAGAATCGAGCACGACTTTGAGCGGATGTTCCGGCTCTTGAACGAACCTCTCCTTCACGGTCAGTTTGGGGTCGTCAGCTAGAACCGTGCCTATACCGACCAGGATCGCGTCGACCCTGTTCCTCAACTCATGTACTCTCTTGAAGTCTTCCTCACCGGATATCTTGACTTCAGTTCTATCAGGCAGTGCTATCTTGCCGTCGGCGGACATGGCAACGTTGACTATTACTTTCGGTCTCATGCTATCACCTCAATATATTATCTTTATCAGATCGCCTTCCTCTTCAAGCTCTACTTTCATGTCAGAAAACTGATTAACTACCCATACGTTCGTTTCTAGATGTCCCGTTTTTTTTCTAACGGTGATAACTCCGCTGCCGTCTATCATCGCTAGATAGGGTATGAGTTGGTCAGCGGCGTTAACATCCACATCGGCTCGTATCTCTTGTCTGAGTCCATCGGCGGCCTCTCTTCCCACCTTTTCCGCCGGAACCCCTTTTTCTCCTAGAACTCCCTTTCCCACTAACTTACCGCCCGCGGTCCAGATGACTATGCCCGTCCCGGCGCTGGCCGAACTGTAAGAGTTCACGGAAACGGATGTTTCGACATCCAAGAACTCCTTCAAAACTTCTTTCTTCATCCTTCTAGCTATATGATCCGGTAGGTTAGTCACGAAGGCCCTGCCTTCTACGGCATCGAACTCCCGGGATGTTTGGTAAGATGTCAACTGTGTCGGTTCTACCTTAAGCTCCACTTCGCCACCTCCTTTAGGATAGTGACCCCTTTTTATGAGCTTAGATGAGAGACTAGACCCCATCTTTCTCAGATGAGACAAAAAGACGTTTTCAAAGTAATCGTAGGGCGGAGACCACTTAACGTCGGTACCTCCCTTCAGAAAGATGGAGAAACGTTTACCGCTGTGCAGAGCCGGAGGGAGCAGCGCCTGAGACAATAAAGTTACACTCCCTGCCGTACCTATATCGAATCCATACTTGCCTCCGTCCACCGACCTGGGTTTGAACACGATCTCAGAGGACCTTTTACTTACACCTTCGGTCTCAGCGTCACAGATCTCCTGAGCCGCTTTGACCGACATAACATGTTGATGTGAAAGTCCGGGGTTAGGACGGTTCGCCCTTATACGCGTCACAGATATATCTTCACCTGTTATCATCGACATCGCCAAAGCCGTTCGAAGTATCTGACCGCCGCCCTCTCCGTAGGAACCGTCTATGTTCAACATACTGATGACCTCGATACATCATGGAGTGTAACGATTTAGATTTTTCCACCTTCTCGTCTATGAAACAATAGTTTTAAATATGTTTAACATCATATTATTTCATAGAGGTGGATATAGATGGTGAGAAGACCGGCTGTAGCTGGACAGTTCTATCCGGGAAGCGAAAGCGCGCTCAAGAAGAATATAGAAAAATGTTTCGAACACAGGTTGGGACCAGAGGGGATGCCCTCTGAGGAGGGGGATGAAAGAGAGATAAAAGGGTTAGTATGTCCTCACGCGGGTTACGTTTATTCCGGACCCGTTGCCGCACACGCTTACAAAGCCCTAGTTGAGGACGGTTTTCCTGAAACGGTGATAATCTTGGGCCCCAATCATCACGGGATGGGAGCGGCGGTCTCCATAACATACGAACCTTACCAAACTCCCCTCGGGACCGTGGAGATCGATGAAGAGTTCGCGGATTCTCTTTTGGACGACCTGATAGAGAAGGACGATGTGGCACATCAAAATGAGCATTCTATAGAGGTACAGATACCTTTTCTACAGTACTTTTCCGACTCTTTCAAATTGGTGCCGATATGCTGCAACAAGCAGGACCTGTTAAGTTCAAAAAAGATCGGCCAAAAGATCAAAGAAGCTTCTGAAGGAAAAGACGTGGTCGTGATAGCTTCTACAGATTTTTCCCATTACGTGCTGAAAGAGAACGCGGAGAAAAAAGACAAGATGGCGATAGAGAAGATATTGAACAACGATCCCGATGGACTCTTCCAAACCATACAGGAAAATCATATCTCCCTGTGCGGTTACGGACCCGTAGTGTCGATGATGGTCGGCTCTAGAGGGCAAAAAGGAGAGCTTTTAAAATACGCTACCAGCGGCGACGTGGTCGATCAAAGAGAGGTCGTTGGGTACGGCGCGATATCTTTCAAATGACTTAAGGTCAGCTCCGACTCAACGGTCTGTACTTCTTTACAGGGCATTTCAACCTTTTTTTACAACTGCCGCACCTTCTTGGAACGTTCGTACAACCCAATTCCTTTATCTTTTGGGATAATTCGGTTTTATCCTTTTTTCTATCTATTCCAGGATGTCCACTCCACGAAACGTTCTCTAGACCGGCACTTTCGGCCTTTTTAACCGCGGATATCATCTCAGATCTTCTCGCCCCAGGATGATCTTCCATCACAAAATTTGGTCTGAAAGCGAGGAAATTCAGCGGAAGGCTTTCATCGATATCAGCGAGGAATTCTGCAAAGGGTTCTACGTCCTTCTCGTTGACTCCCGGGATCGATAAGTATCTGAACTCCCACAATTTTTCTGGCCATCTTTTTACAATCGTCTTCGCATTCCTCAGAACCGGTTCTACGGGAGCCCCGGTCAACTCTCTATGGGTTCGAGGGTCAAAGGCTTTCACATCGAAAGTGATAGAGTCGGTAAAGCGTGAAACTCTTTTCAAGGATTCTTCGGTCAGAAAACCATTGGTGTCGTAATTCACCTTGACGTCTTCATCGAGCTTTCTCGCTTCCTCTACCACTTTTTCGATATAAGGCAAGTTCGGCGTCGGAGAACCGCCGCTGAAGAATATCCTATCTGCGCCGATGGCTTTTCCTCTCCTAGATCTTATCTTCGTGACCGATTCTTTCGCGAGTTCCTTCGGATCCAAGTGACCTCTCAGCCGGATGTCCTGCTCCGGAAAATGAGCTATGGACCAATTCTGGCAGTTCAAACACCTGAAGTTACAGCCGGCCATGAATACGGTGTAACTCTGCGGAGGGGCCGGATGTAATGTTGTAGAAGCGACCTTGGGTTTCCCCAACATGCAGACTCCTTTCTCGCCCTCTGATCTGTTTATCCCGCACTTCCACTCGCAGAGTGTGCAGTTCTTCAATTCGTTTAACATTTCTTTGATCATGTACCACCAGATATCGGCGCAGCGATCTAATATATTTATTGCTCGAACTCAGTGGGTCCCTACCCCAGTTGTAAAAAAAATAAAAGTTTCGCTTCACTCACTGTCTTTCACTTCTATCTCGAAGATCAATGTTTTACCCGCTAACGGATGATCGCCGGACTCACCATAGGCTTTTTCCGGAGGTATCTCTATCTCTTTTTTCTCCCCCACTTCCATACCTTTCACACCTTCTTCGAAACCCGGTATCACTTGACCCGCTCCGACAGTGAAACCGAGGGGGCCATAATCTCTTTTTTTATCGTAAAATTTCGATTCTTTGGCGACCTCCTCGATAGAGGAATCGAACACGGTCCCGTCTTCAAATCTACCGACGTAATCTACTTCCACACGATCTCCTTCTTCTACCACCATTTTTTTTAACCTCGAACCTCGTTAAAGGCACAAAGGTTAAATTCTTTTTCATGACTTATCTTTTTCCGTGAAGAAGCATGAAAACGATCCAGTTGAGATTGGACGGTTGGGAAAAATCGATCACCTTCTCTGCATCCCACATTCTTCCAGGCCATGAGAAGTGCGGGAGGATACACGGGCATAATTATGCCATACACGTCAGGATATCCGGGAAACCCAAAAAAAGCGGCGTGGTGTACGATTTCCTGCCCATAAAGGAAAAATTGAGAAAGATAGCTGATAGTTTGGATCATCGCATACTTATCGCCTCTGGGATGAAAGGATTGACGGTAAAAGATGACGAGGTCCTCATCGAACTCGAAGATAAAAGGTATGTTTTTCCAGAAGAGGACTCTTTGATCTTGAACATCGATCAGGTGACCGCTGAACAGCTGGCCCTGTACATTCTAGAAAAGGTGATAGAGGAACTCGACTTTCCCGATAGTATAGATACTGTCGAGATAGGAGTGGACGAATCTAGAGGACAGGGTGCGTGGGCAAAGAGGGATCTGCATGAGTAGAGCCGTTGTGTTACTTTCAGGTGGTTTGGACTCTTCCACAACTTTGGGTATCGCCGCTAAGGAATACGAAGAACTGTGTGCGCTTACCTTCATCTACGGGCAGAAACATGAAAAAGAGATAGAAAGTGCTAAAAAAATAGCTTCTCACTACTGCGTAGAAGAACACAAGATACTCAATATACCCTTGTCCAAAATCGGGAGATCTTCGCTCTTAAAAAATGGAGAAAAAATACCGGAGCATCAGGGCGAAAATATAGGTGAGTCTATACCGTCTACTTACGTGCCCGCACGCAACATGATAATGTTATCTTACGCATTGTGTTATGCCGAGAGTATCGGAGCCGACGCCGTCTACATAGGAGCGACCGCTAGGGATTACAGTGGTTATCCTGACTGCAGACCGGAGTTCTTTCATGCGTTCGAAGAAATGGCCGAGGAAGGCACCGAGAGAGGTTTGGAAGGGTCCCCCGTAAAAATCAAATATCCTTTGATCCACATGACAAAAGGAGATATCGTTAAAAAGGCACATGAGATAGGAGTGCCTTTACGATGGACGTGGAGTTGTTACAAAGGAGAAAAAAAGGCCTGCGGTGAATGCGATTCCTGCAAGCTCAGGTTGAAAGGTTTCGAAGAAGCCGGAATAGAGGATCCAATAGACTACGTGGAAAAGGATCCATGAGGGATATTTACCTTTACTTCTTTTGACTCTTTATCATATCTATTACTTGATCCGCCTTTCTTCTGATCCCTTTATCAGGTTGGTTCTTAAGTGCGGCGAGATGGTCTAGAGAAGCTTCGTCGTAAATACCCTGTTCAGCAAAAACGTACAGTGTCATGACGGCTCTCTCTTTCAGGTCTTCGTCTTCTCCCTGCAGACAGTTCTGGTTTATGGGTCTGATAGCCGCTTTATCGGATATCCCGTGTTCGGCTAGATGTTTCAGAGTCGATACCGCCGATATCCTAACGTTCGTATCTCTGTCTTGGAGTGCCTCCATAACTGGTTCGAGTACGGAGGCGGTACAACCGCCCTCAATGGCAAAAGCTTCGACTGCCTCTATGGCCTTTTCTCTCATCATATCCGAAGGAGTATCTAAAAGTTCGAGCAATATATCTAAAGATTCTTTTTTCCATATACCTTTTGTGACCAACTCTTTTATTGTCAAAGCAGCCGTTATACTGACCTCTTCCTCACCGTCATTCAAGGCCTCGTTCAAAAGCTCGATCACCTGAGGGGGTAATTCGACGCCTTTTTTAGAAAATTCTAGAAGGGTCCTAGCCGCTACCTCTCTTACACTAGCTTCCGAGCTTTGAAGAGCCGATGCCAACGGTCTTACAGAACTGCGGTCTATCATGTCTATATCAGAAAGTTTCTTTAACCATTTAGCAGAAAAGACCCGAAGTTCTTCTTCTTCGCCTTCTTCCAACATCTCGTTAAGAGTGTTCAAGGTGGCTTTAGAGCTGATACCTTCTTCGGCCATGACTTTTAGAGAAGAGATCGCGGCTTCTCTTACTCCTTCATCGTGTTCGTCCAAAAGATCGTTCAAAGGACCGATGCTCGCAGAAATGTCCAATCCCTCTCTAGAAAGGGTTTCCATGGCCTTTGCGGCGTTCCACTTGACGTCTGAATCCACGTCGTCCAAAAGCTCTATCAATCCGTCTATAGATTCATCACTGGTTATACCCTGTTTAGCGAGTGAGCGGAGGGTGTAAACCGCCGCATTCCTCACGTCCTGATCTGGATCGTCCAAAATTTCAACCAAAAGGTCTAAGCTCGATCGGTCGCAGACGCCCTGTTCCGCCAACTCTTCTAAAGCACGGGCACTGTTCCATCGGACGTACTCGTCGTCGTCTTCCAACAACCTATTCAGTAGTTCTATCGACGACGGATCGTAAACACCCTTCTCCGCTAGTGCACGGAGAGCCCGGGCACTGTTCCATCGGACGTACTCGCTCTCTTCTGTTAGCATATCCTTCAAAGGCTCTAACGAGGCTTCGACGTACACGTCGTTCTCGGCCAATTTGTATATGGCTTCTGCCGCGTTCCACCGTATATCTTCGTTCACGTCCTTTAAAGCCTGGTTCAACGGTCTCAAAGAAGATCGATCATAGATCCCTTTATCCGCTAATTCACAGATCGCTTCCGTAGCTTCCTTCCTTATGTGTCTATCTTCGTGTATCAAAGCCTGGTTCAATCCCTGGATGTCTTCCCTTTCTTTAAGCTTTTTAACGGTTGGAATATCAATCACCATATGAGGGTCGATTTCTTACCGTCCGAAAATATATTGTGAGTATATATGCTTTTGCAATCTATAGGGGGAATACATTATTAACGATACAAAATAATGTCATCCACAGAGCTATGCTCGAGGAATGCCAACGGCTTTCCTGTAGACGTGTTTTCTTTTATTGAAAAATCTGTCTTAAGGACTTTCAGAGAAGGCCCTGCATCTTTTTTGAAAAAACCTTTTTTTTTAAGGGCTATCGCAGATAGCCCCACATGTTTTTGATGCATTTTTTTATCAAAAGTCCTACCGTCTTTTGCTCGGGCACAGCCCTCGCAATCTTCAGGAACACGATGTGTTCCTTCGATTTTTTTCTCCCTTCGCTACGCTCAGCGAGTAAAAAATGCGGGGGAAGGGATTTGAACCCTCGGACCCCTATGGGAATAGATCTTGAGTCTATCGCCGTTGGCCATGCTTGGCTACCCCCGCAGGTACGAATACCGATGAGCAGTGTAGGTGTTAGGGAATATCTGCTTCCTTTTGCCAAACGCTTCGCAGTTTCTTCTATCAAAAAACGGTATAAGTATTTTCCTGATGTCGATAGTTACTTGTCATCTAGAGATACAACGAACCATAAAAATAAATTGGAAGAACGCGATATCACAGCATGGACAAAGAAGGTAAAAAGCTGGTCGAAGAAGCCCTGAGAAATCAACGGCCGCACGAAAGGTTCAACAAGGCTCTCTCAAGGACCGTCAGCGATAAAAAGCAGGGCAAAGAAGGATACAAATTGTATGTAGATCTCATAGAAGAGATAAGAGAGGTCGCTAGAAAGGAAGATATAGAGGTCGAAAAGGGAGCGAAAAAGATCCTGGGAAAGTTGTGACGGATATCTACCTTTTCTCGATCTCTATAGTTATCCCTCTATCTTTCAATTCTTTCACCATGAGATCGTGGTGATCTTTTCTTCGACCTAATCTTTCTGGAGGGATTATACCGGGACCGATCTTTTCTCTCTCGCGAACGAGGAGTCTGGTGAAGGCTGCCGCCGCATAACCCGTGGACCTTGCCATCGATGAAAATTTTTCGTCTGCTTCGTCGTAGAAAAAATAATCCATTTCCACTTTATCACCGTCTTCTTCGCCTTCCGCTTTCACGTCCATGATGCAGAAATCCTTACTCTCGAATTCCATCAGCGGCTTTATCACTTCGAGCGTCTGGCCCAGATTCCTTTTCTCAAAAAATCCCAACTCTCTGAGCACGTTCATCCTCTCAAGATGACCTTTCCACCTAAGGGTGGTCTCTTCCATGGTCTCCGCATCTATTGTCTTCAGTAGGGTGCGGAGACCGTCGCTGTAGAACTCTTCAAATCCTTTTCCGTCGAGTTCGACGTCTTTTATCTTCTCGAAAGGATCCACCTTCACGACTTCTCCGTCCCGCATGATCCTCGCCTCACGCACGTATTCCTCGATGAGATCAGAAGGCGACCACGTAAGTTTGTAATACAGAGGAGGCTCCGGATCTAACGGCAGACCGCCGATGCGGATGATGACTTTCTCTAGACGATCCATCTCCTCTTCTATCCTACCCATGAAAACGTTGCTCATGCCCGGGCCGAAGCCCGCATCCACAACCACGGAAACGCCCTTCTTTTTCGCTTCTCCGTGCAGAGAGAAAGGGTCTTCCGGCATGAAGGAGACGTCGACCATATCGGTGCCGGCTTCTACAGCCGATTTTACGGCTTCTAAGCCTAGGTTGCCAGGTAAAGCTCCCACCACCACGTCGTGCTCTTCCATCTTGGCGACAGTTTCTTGTTTGTTTTTTATATCTAGCTGAAAAGTCTCAGCAAACTTTTCCACTCTCTCTAGATTCTCTGTGTAGACGTCCCCCACTGAAACCTGATGCTCTTCGGCTAGGTCATGAGCCACAGCCTGCCCGACGCGTCCCGCTCCTAATACCAATACTTTCATCATCTCACTTTTGGATTCGGATAGAAGAAGTAAGGTAATATAATCTTTCTGAGAAAGCGAACCGAATCATCTATCCTCGTAAGATCATACTCTGAAGTATGTTTTCACTTCCTTCTTGAAGAGATAAAATAAGATCAGGATGCTAATGATGGTCCCGATAACCAAATTTAACAGCCCTATCACTGCGAAAACCACTGCCCCATACCATGCCCATTTTAGACCTTTCCAAAGACCGTAAGCGATCGCTAACCTTATGAGTGATTCAAACAACACTATCAGTATTCCGATCATCCCCAGTATTTGGGGTAAAAAGGAAAGGGTAGGATAAGCCAATCCAGCTAAACCTACCAAAGCACCCAGTATATAGAGAACCACCAGGACCGTTATACCTGTAGGACGTTCAGGGGGTAGATCACTTCCAAATCCCCCGGCAGATCCGGGTATAGGTTGAGAAGTGGACCTGCTTCCGTCAGATACTTTTTCTTCCGTTTCATCTCCTTGTAAGAACGATCCACAGTGCGGACATCTTTTTTCTCTACGATCGTCGCTAACGTCTACTTCATTACCACAATCAGGGCAGAAAGCGAATTCGTCGCTTTCGAGCACATACACTATGTTCTTCAATTTGAAGTGATAATTATCAACTGTTTTCTTGAAACAGGAATAGTGATATTTTAGAAAGCCGAGTAGTAAGAGAACCATGATTATCGTGACCGGATATAGATCTCCATAAGCTGAGAAGGCTGCAACGAATAGAAGGGGGGTGTACATGATGATAGAGGCCATTATCAGTTCCCCGAGAAAGCTAAAATCCACCGTTATCTCTTTTTCACTTATCTGAAGTTCTGCTGTGCCTTTTTTATCGTCTTTCCAGGACCACCAAGAGCCGAATTTTACCTTTATGCTATCGTCCTCTACACTTTTCACACTAAAATCTGGATCTCTACCCAATTGATCGCTTAATCGATC